>JAUUZB010000195.1 GCA_030590185.1 Deltaproteobacteria bacterium | reverse complement strand
CGAGCTCAAGAAGAAGCTCCCCGGCATCGAGGGCGCCGATTCTCGCCTGCTCAACTCCCTGGCCGATTATCTGGTCCGCAAGAGCGTCTGGGGCGTCGGCGGTGACGGCTGGGCCTACGACATCGGCTTTGGCGGCCTCGACCATGTGTTGGCCTCGGGGCGCAACGTCAACCTCCTGGTCCTAGACACCGAGGTCTACTCAAACACCGGCGGCCAGATGTCCAAGTCCACGCCACGCGGTGCGGTGGCCAAGTTCGCAGCGGCCGGCAAGCCGTTGGCCAAGAAGGACCTGGCGCTGCTCGCCATGACCTACGGCTCGGTCTACGTGGCTCGGATCGCCATGGGCGCCAGCGACATTCAGACCGTGCGCGCCTTGATGGAGGCGGAGGCCTGGGACGGCCCGTCCCTCATCCTGGCCTACAGCCACTGCATCGCCCACGGGATCAACATGCAGAAGGGCCTCGAGCAGCAAAAGCTCGCGGTCGACTCCGGCTACTGGCCGCTGATGCGTTACAACCCGGCGAACCCGGACAAGCCCCTCAAGCTGGAGAGCAAGGGACCCAAGATTCCCTTCCAGGACTACGCCTACAACGAAGCCCGTTACAAGATGCTCACCAAGAGCATGCCGGAGCGGGCCAAGGAGCTGCTCGAGCTAGCCCAGCAGGACGTCAACACCCGTTGGAAGATGTACGAGCAGCTCGCTGAGGTCAGTTTTACCGGCAAGGCTGGCTGATCGGCATACCGACGGGCGCCTTCTAGCCTGCGCGGGCAACCCTGGTCGGTTGCCCGCGCATCATTTATACCTCCGCTAGGTGTAGTGAACATCTGTGCGTCGTCGTGCGTCATAGTAAGGTGACGGCGGACGGCTCAGTGGAGGTTTGATCATGCTGCGACGACTCGATCGTATCCTGCGTGTTTTTGGTGCGCTAGCCATCGCCCTGCTCATCGGTTGCGGTGGCGACATCACCTCGGGGGTGGGGGAGAATGGGCTGTTGCGCTACTCGATCTACAGCGCCTACGAGATCGACGAGGGGAACATCAAGGACGCGCGGATCATCACCGGGCACCCCCAGGTCATCGACGTGAGCATGACCACCCTTGGTCGGGCGCAGATCGGCAACCCGAGCTTCATCAGCCACCAGTTCGACCCAGCCGAGGGCGTCTCCGTGTTTGAAAATAGCACCTACTACGAAAATTCGGAGTATGTGCAGTCAGCCCGGTTCACGGTGAACACCGCCGGGACCTACACCCTCGAGTCCTTGGACGGCACGGAGGTCGTCGACCACATCGACCTCGATTTCGAGGCGCCGGGTGGCTTCGAGATGTCGATGAAGGTCCGCGACCAGTGGGGCGACGACTTTGTCATACGCACCGGCAACCCGGTCCCCGTGGACGAGGGGGACCAGGTGATCATCCTGTCTATCCCGGTGGACTCGTCGAACGGACGCCTCGCCGGCACCATGACCCCCGATATCACCGTCGACCCGCACTGGGCGGTGACCCCGGGGCACAACGTGTGGAGTAACACCGAGGACGTCACCTGGGAGTATGATGGCGCGCCGGACTACTATTTCATCGAGCCGGGGATCGTGACCTTCACGGTTAGTGACCCGGTCAGTGGGGCGAGCACGGATCAGAGCTTCAGTGTGTTGGCGGTGGATCAGACCTAGCTCGGGCGTCGCTGGGGCCGTGTGGCTCGTCGGCGTCGTGGGCAGGTCTGGCGGCGTTCCGTCTTGCGACCAACGGTCGGGTCGGACACACTGGGTGTGGAGGGGGAACGCCCATGCTCGTGTTTGTCGTTGGGATCGCGTTGATCGGTGCGCCGGATAGTCCGGCGCCGAATCCGGCACCCGTTGAAGAGTCGGCGCAGCCGCCGGTGGCGGTGCCGATTGAGCTGACGGTGTCGCCCGATCCAACTGCGCCGGCTACGAGCGACGCAGAGTTGGTTGAATCGTCAGCCGCGGAGACGGTGCCGGAGACGGTGCCGGAGTTGGTGCCGGAGTCGGACGCCGGGGACGTTGCCTCCAGTGACATCCATGCCGCGCCGGAGGTCCCCACTGCTGCGGCCGTAGCTCTTGCCGAAGCGAATCGTCTGTTTGACGCGGGTAAGCTCGCCATGGCCCGTGAAACCTACGCCAGCCTGATCCAGGTCTACCCAGACAGCCCGGAGGCAGCCTTGGCGGGGCGTATGCTGCGCGCCCTCGAGCACGGGGCAAAGGGGCGCGTCCCGGCCGTGGCCCCCGCGGGCCCGGCACTCGATCGAGATGACGGGCGGGACACGGTCTACTCAAAGGAGCTCTATTCCCTGCGCACCAACGAGCGAACCGCGATCGGTGTCTGGGAGAAGATCGATTTTGGCGTGACCGCCTTTGCCTATGGCGCCTCCGTGGGAGCGTCCTGGGTGGGGACCGTCGACGTCAACGATGCCGGCGCGGTGACGATGCCGATCGTCGCTGGGTCGCTGACCTACTTGGTCGGTTCTCTGCTCTATCTCTTCCTCGCCGATCCCGACCGTGGCGATCTCCCCCTGGTCCTCGGCGCCGCCTCCTACATTCCCACCTCGACGATGCTAATCGCCACTCTGGCGGATGCCGACGGCTCCGCCGCAGCCTGGGCGGGGGCGATCTCCGGTACCCTGGCGTTACCCATCGCCCTGTTGCTCGGATACTACTTGGACCTCGATCCCGGGGACACGCAACTGGCCCGCGACGTGGGATTTTGGCTCGCTGTCCTTTGCACGGGCACGGCATCGGCCATCGTCGTGCAAATGGAATATCAGGGGCCGGGGGCTGAGGCTCGCGTCATCCCCGGCGCGGCCTTGGCCGGGCTGTGGGCCGGTATCGGTCTCGGCACTCTGTGGGCTTACAAGAGCGAGATCAGCCTGGAACGGGTGCGGGTCACCACCTGGGCCGGCTACGGCGGGACCGTGGTCGGGACCTTGATTGGGATTCCGCTCATGTTCAAAGCCAACGGCAACCCCACCGGCATGATCATCACCATGACCGTCGGCGCAGCACTCGGCCTCGCCACCGGTTTCGTCGCCTCTGGCTCCCTCGACGACTTGCCCGCCGACGTGCGCTTCCTCGATGACACCGAAATAACGTTCCTGCAGCCCACGATTCTGCCCGCCCCGATGCGCAACGGGCAGAGCGGCATGGCCTTTGGGATCAATCTGGCCAGCGGTCGGTTCTAGAGGCCGGCGGATCAGATCCGACCGGCGGTTCTTTGCACCCGAGGAAACTGCGGCCTAGCTGACGGCGCCCCTCAGCCGCAGCCACCACTGATCTTCTTCTTACCGGAGGCCTTGGGCTTCTTCTTGCCGGCGAGCAGATTGGGGGTGTAGCCCGTGGTCGCCAGGCGTTCGATCGCCTCACTCAAACCCGGCTCGACCGTCCGCCCGGGCGCGGCGAGCCAGGCGCGTACCGCGGCCTTGGCGTCTGTGAATCCGCGCGGCACCGGCTGATCGCTGAACAACGGCACCGGCAGCTCCACCGCCACGTACCAGGCCCGCACTCCACCCTTGAGGAAATGGTGAGAGACCTCGCCCCCGCGGCTTTGGAGCTCCGCCACGAGCTTGGACGCGGTGGCGTTCTTGTTCGTCACCAGCAAGGTGTGACTCACGTCCATCGCCGCCTCAGTTTTGGCCACGTCATCCGCGTCACCCCCGGGCAGGCTCCGCGCCCCCGGGAGGTGATAGAGGGCGAACTGATCGGCTGGCCGCAGATCCACCACCGCGAGGCGGCTGCCCTTTTCTCGCATCAGGGTCATCGTCCGCCAAACATCGAGACCAGCGCCATCGGCTCTGAGGTCCGGGGCCGGCTCGGCGCGGGCGGAGTGGCCGGTGGCCAGGGCAATGACGAGATAGAGCAGGCCGAGCCCGATCAACAGGCCGGCGCCGATTTTGGGGTTGAAGCGCGTCATCCCTCGCTGCCTTTCTCGGCGAGCCGGGCACGGACCCGAGTCTCGATTTGGGTCACACCCCAGAGGGACCCGACCTCGAAGAGTACTACCCCGAGCACCATCACCGCCGAGGGCACCCCGAACAGCTCGTGCAGCAGGATCCGTCCCATCTCGTCGCTGGCGTGCAGACCGGCGAAGAGATCGTATCCCATGGTGAAGAGCAGTCCCCCGACGAAGATGCCGGCGACGAAGAAGGCGGCGTCGATTTTGCCGCTCACCGTGGCGACGATCGAGGTGCCGGGACAGTAGCCACCGATGATGAAGCCAGCGCCGAGCAATAGGCCGCCCACTAATTGCGGCAACAGTTGGGTCGGCAGCAGACCGATGTTGCTGATCGGCATGATGCCGGCGAGGTCCAGAAAGTACAGGCCGATCATGGCGGTGACGATGGCGGTGAACATGACGCGCATGACCAGGAAGTCACGCCCGTAGAAGATCGACGCCATGTTGTCGGCGCGACCGAAGCCGGCGCGTTCCAACACGAAACCGAAGCCGGCGCCCACCATTAGAGACACCACCATTTGACTGGCGTGTCCGAGATCGAGACCAATGACGAGAGGCCATTCCATGGCTCGCTCCTATATCCACTGTTTGCGAATGAAGTAGGCCAGGGCGTAGGCGCCCCCGAACACCGCGAACATGAACACCCAGCTGCCAACGGCGAGCTGCGCGCCGCCGGTGAGCGCCTGGCCGCTGGTGCAACCCCGCGCGATCTGGGCTGCGGCACCGCTGATGGTGCCCCCGGCCAAGGCGAGCAGCCAGCGGTTGTCGCGACCGATGCGCGGGCCCTTGATCGTCTCGATCCGGAAGCGTCGCGCGCTGAGCGCTCCGGTGGCGCCGCCGACGGCCACACCGATGCACAAAAAGACGATCCAACTATCGAGGGGACCGTGCTGCGGTGAGAAATAGGCGCTGATGTTGGGATTCTCTTCGGCCCAGGTGGGATCAGCGGCGTGCAGCACCGTGGCGTTGAGGCGTTTGAAGCCGCCGCTACCGCCGAGCCCCCGGCCGGTGACCATGAAGCTCGCCAGCAACACCAGCCCGAGGGCGATGCCAGCGACGTAGGGGTTCCAAAAGGGCTTCTTCATCGCTCGACCTCCGCATTTTCATTTTCCTCGAGCTCAGCCACCCACTTGGCGCTGTGCTCCTTCGCGTGCTGCTCGTCGATCTGCCCGACGATCATCGACCACAGGGCCGGTCGCTCCTCGGCGAGGATGGCGGCCATGGTGATGTGCACGGCGATACCGGTGAGGGCGAGCATCACCGCCAGCTTGTGGATCATGATCGCGGCCCGCACGACCTCGGGCGGCCCTACGTGGAAGGTCATCACCATGCCGCTGGCGATCAGCGTCGCGGTACCGACCAGGGCGGTGACGGCGAACAGCTTCTGACCGAAGTTGTACTTGTCCTGGGGCGGCAGCGCGTCGTGGCCGAGAATCCCGACCATGACCAGCGGCTTGATCCACAACCACCGCACGTCGTCGTAACACGGCCACAGCTCGTGCAGCGCCTCGATCCCGCCCCGCTTGTAGAAGGTAAACAGCGGCACGGTGATTACGGACCAGAGCATCCCCCAGGCGGCGTGGAACCAGATCAAATTCGCCTTGCCGCCGGCCACCCCGGCGAGCCACTCAGAGAAGCCGGTGCCAAACAGCGCGAAGTCACTTGTCGACATGAGCGCCGTGCCGGTGGGGAGCAGCAGAAACCAGGAGAAGAGATTGAACCAGTGGAGGAAGCGCATGCCCGCGGGGTGACGCGGCAGGGTCGATGGCGCGTTCGCCCGGGGCTGCGGCCGTTGCTCCTCTTGCTGGCCGCGCTCCAACCAGAGTTGGCGGAGGTTGGCGACGATCCCAGCGGCTCCGGTGACGAGGATCACCGGCGCTACGACCCACCGACTCAACGGCTTGGTCACGTACTGGTAGACATCGGAGAAGAGGGTCGAGCCGTAGCGCCGCACCACGCCTTGGGCCAATACTTGGAGTCGCTCCTCCGCGGGCGCGTAGTAGATGCGCGGTCCGACATTGATCTCGTTGGTGGTCAGGGGCTCGGCCTGGCGTTCCTTGATCAACGCGGCGAGCGCGCTGTCGGGCGCGTCGAGGTCACCGAAGTGACGGCAGTCCGCGAGGCAGGAGGCTACACAGGCCGGTTCCTCGCCCCGGGCGACGTAAGGGGCGCAGAAGTTGCACTTCTCCACGATCCCCTGCCTGTCGTCGGCGTGCCTGGCGCCGTAGGGGCAGTGGGGCACGCAGTTGCCGCAGCCGATACAGACATCCGGGTCGACCACCACGATCCCGATATCGGTCATATAGGTCGCGCCGGTGGGGCACTCTTCGGTGCAGGGGTGATCGTCGCAGTGGTTGCACAGGCCGGGGTAGAAGCTCAGGTCGAGATCGCCGCGCTCGCGGTTCCCGTGGGTGAAGGTCATCACCCAATTGCGCGTGGCGGCGGGGCCCGAGTCCCAACGCTCCTTGCAAGAGGTGACGCAGGCCTGACAGCCGACGCACTTGTCGAGCTCGATCATCATCGCGTAGCGCATGGCACCACCTCCGTGTCTGGAGCCGCCGGGCGCAGGCGCACGAACTGGGTGCGCATGCCGGTGGAGCCGGAGATCGGATCAACGACGTAGTGGTCGATCACCGCGGTGTCGCTACCTCCTGAGCAACAGGCGAGACGCATCTTCGGGGTGCGGTGTCCAAAGCCGTGCACCATGTAGATGGTGTTCTTCTTGACCCGCTCGGTGATGCGCGCCGGCAGGGGCCCGGTCACGTCGCCGTGGTCATTCTCGATCATCACCGGGGCGCCGTGCTCGATGCCCAGGGCCTCGGCGCAACAGGGGTTGAGCCACACGCAGTTGGACGGGGCGATGTCGAAGAGGATCTCGTTGTTCTGGGTGCGACCAAAGGTGTGCAGCGGGCTGCGCCCGTAGAGCAGCCTGAACCAACCCTTGGCGGGCTCCGGTTGCGGCTCGTAGGGAGGCAGG
>JAUUZB010000248.1 GCA_030590185.1 Deltaproteobacteria bacterium | reverse complement strand
CGGGGGTGGGCAAGAAGAAGGCCCAACGTTTGTTGTTGGAGCTGCGGGGCCGGTTGCCCGCGTCCGAAGCGGCGTCCCCGGCGGCGAGCCTGCGCAACGATCTCGCGGCGGCGCTCGCGGATCTCGGGTTCAACCCAGCGTCGTCGGCCAAGGCGGCGGAGGCGGCGCTGAGTGATCACGCGGGCGAAACCGATCTCGCGGTGTTGGTGCGGGAGGCGCTGCGGGCGAGCACCAAACGCTGAGCCGGGGGCGGTGATTTTTTTCAGCTGAACCCCCCTCGGGGATGGTAGAGACAGGGAGGTGCGGATTGCTACGATCGCCATGGCCCGCATCGCAACCAAACAGGGGACAACGTGAGAGACTCGGGAGTCACCGGGGGGTGTCTGCACAACAACGCGATGCACGCTTGCCTGGCGGTAGCGCTGCTCGCGTCGGCCAGTTCCGCCCGTGCCGAGCCAACCGCTGCTGCCGAGGTGATCGACGCCACCGCCGCGGCCGACACGCCGGAGACGGAGGTGGCGACAGAGACGGCGACAGAGACAACGACCGAGCCCGAGCCCGGCCTCCTCGACGGCCTGCGTTTCTGGATCACCGCCACCGAGGGCTACCGTCACCGGCACACCCTACCGATCGACCTCACCGTCCCGGCGAACATCTACGCCGACACCCAAAACGCCTCGGACCAAGATCTCCGCTTCCTCCTCGACCTCGGCCTGTCCGGCCCGGACGGGGAGCTCGGTGGGGACGGCGTGATGGCGATGTGGGTCGACCTCGACGGCGTCAACACCACGCCGCGACCCCGGTCCTACGGCTCCGTGCGGGACAATGAGTCGGGCGTTTGGGTCGACGTCTACAGCCTCGCCGGGCACTACACCAACCGCACCTGGCTCGAGTCCCTCAAGGCCGGCCGGCTCAGCACCGAGCACGGCGCGCCGGTGATCTTCGACGGCGCCTCGGTGACCATTCGGCCCTTCATCACCACCGCCACCGACGTCCTCGCGGTGCGCAGCCTGGAGTTCTTCCTGTTCGGCGGTCGCACCGCCCACTTCTACGAGCTCGATGACGAGCTGTTCGAAGATTGGATCGGCTCCGCCGGCGTGCAGGTGCGGCCCCTGAGCGACCTGCGCATCTCCCTGGATTACCGTCTGCTGGCCGAGGATTCGGCCGCGGCGGATATCGATCACAACTATGGCCTCACCGCTTGGTACCGGCCGATCGACGCCGTGTTTCTGAAGGCCTACGGCCGCGGGGTCAACGACGCCCTCGCCAGCCTCGGTACCTCCACGCGGCTCATCTGGGAGCCATGGACGATCGGTCTCGACAGCGACGTCGACTTTCAGCTCTCGGTGCTCGGTGAGCTCAACGAGCTCAACGACCCCTACTTTGCGGTGCTCGGCGAGAGCCAGCCCCGGGTGCGGTGGAAGGTGGACGCCTGGAAGCGCTTTGACACCATCGTCGGTGACTGGGGCCTGCACCTCGGGTGGGGCGGGCGTGAGCCCCTCGAGGGGGAGAGCGGCGCCTTCAATCGCAGCTACGGGCGGATCTACCTGATGGCCGAGGTGGAGGACCTGATCCTGCCCGGGCTGTCCGCCTCCGCCAGCCTGGAGTACCACCACGACGGCAGCATCATCGACGATGGTCTGCTGACCGTGGGCGGTAGCGCCGGCTACGACCACGGCTGGATCGGTGGGGAGATCGGCAGCTACTACCAGCGTTTCAAGTACGTCTATTATGTAGACATCGACGAGCTTCAGAACGTGCGCACGGTCTATCTTTCGGCCCACGTCGAGCCCCTCGACGGTCTGAAATTCAAGGCCCGCTACCTGTTCGAGCGCAGCGACCGTGACCTGCACACGATCATCTTGAGCTTCACCCAAGCCTTCGAGGTGGGGGGATGATGGCACAGCGCACACAAATCGCAGCCTGGGCGAGTGGCCTCCTCCTGTTCGGCGTGGCCGCCCTGGTGTTGGCCGAGGGGCCCCCGGTCTTCTCACACCGAGAGCATTTCGAGATGGATGATGAGCTCGGTTGCGACGGGTGCCACGTGCTCGGCAAGGGTCGCCCGACGCTCAAAAAAGCCCAGTGCCTCGAATGCCACGACGAAGCTCCGACCGGGTACAGCGTCCCGCAGGCGGTAACGGCGCTGCGGGCGACGTTCCCCCACGGCCTGCACGCCGACTCCCTCGAGTGCGCCGATTGCCACCCGTCGATCCCAGAGGATGGCGCGGGGAAAAAGATGGACGCCAAGGCCTGCCACGCCTGCCACGACGACAACGGCATCGAGCTGCCGCCAGGCAATTGCAGCGGCTGCCACAGCGAGGTCCCGGATTTCGATTCCGCCGCCAGGGGCATGGTCTACAGCCTGCCCCACGGTTCGCACGCTGACTCCTTTGACTGCACCGACTGCCACCGGGCGGCGCCGCCGGGCCGCCACGGCGAAGTGATCTCTGGTGCTGGCCACTGCTTTTCCTGTCACGAGGAAAACGGCATCGAGGCCCTGCCGCCGAGCTGCGATGGTTGCCACGACGCTCAACCAGAGCCCCGGCGGACTCGCCTGCCGGTAGACTTTCCCCACGCCAAGCACGCCCGGGCGGTTCCCTGCGGCGACTGTCACGCGGCCGCGGTCGACGACGGCGACGCCCACGGTGCCACCGATCTCACCGCCGAGAGATGCTTCGCCTGCCACGGCGATCGGGACGTCTCCCCGGGCAAGGCCGCCTGCGCCGCCTGCCACGGCGTGGACGCCAAGCGCATGGAACCGAATAATCACCGCTCCAGCTGGCGAGCCGGTCACGGCAGGGACGCCCGGTGGTTGGGGTTGGGGGGTCACGGCGATAATTGCCGAAGCTGCCATCGTCCCGCCACCTGCGATGCCTGCCACCGGGTGGAGATGCCGCGCAGCCACACCGGCTTGTGGCGACAGCGCAGCCACGGCGCCGCCGCGGCCTGGGATCGGGAGAGCTGCAAAACTTGCCACGAGACCGGTCAATGCGTCCGTTGCCACCAGACCACCACGCCGCTCAATCACCGCGGCGCCTGGTCTGCCATCCACGGCCTGAGCGCCGTCAGTCGCGCCAACGAGACCTGTTTAGTGTGTCATCGCCCCGCCACCTGCATCGCCTGCCACCGGGAGAATCAGTGATGGTCCCAACGCTCCGCATGTCGCCGTGTTGGTCCTGGCTCGTCTCAGCCGCGATTGTTGCCGCCCTCACCGGCTGCGACGACAATCGCCTGGCCGATGGTCTGCCGGACGATCTAACCTGCTCGACCTGTCACGGCGGTGAGGCCAACGCCGCGCCGCCGGTATCGCTGGCGGAGGGCTCGGAGCCTAGCGATCTCGGGGTGGGCGCCCACCAGTCCCACCTGACCGACGGCGACGTGCGCGCCGCCATAGATTGCGATGCCTGTCACGTCGTGCCGACCTTGATCGAGGATGAGGGGCACGTCGATCCGCTGCCGGCGGAGGTGACCTTCTCCGGCCTCGCCAGCCTTCATGGGACCGACCCGGTATGGGACCGGACCGCCGCCACCTGCGCGGACAGCTATTGCCATGGCGCGACCCTGGTCGGCGGCGAGGCGACCACCCCGGTCTGGACGACCGTGGACGGCACCCAATCCGAGTGTCAGAGCTGCCACGGGGATCCGCCACCGTTGCCGCACCTGGCCCGCGACGATTGCGACCGCTGCCACAGCGTCACGGTCGATGCGAGTGGCGACATCCTGATCGCCGATGGCCACCACGTCGATGGAACATTAGATGTCGATGATCTCGAATGTTGGAGCTGCCACGGCGGCGACGAAGATCCGGCGCCCCCCAACGACGTGTCCGGCAACACCGTGACCACCGCGCCCGGTGTCGGCGCCCACCGCGAGCACCTCGGGGTCTCCGCCTGGCACGCGGAAGTTACCTGCGAGGCGTGTCACCTGGTGCCGGTGGCGATGGAGGACGCTGGCCACATCGACACCGATCTGCCCGCGGAGCTCACCTGGGGGCCCCTCGCCCTCACCGACGGCGCCGCGCCCGTGCTCACCGACCAAACCTGCAGCAGCGTCTACTGCCATGGCGCCACCCTGACCGACGGCGGTGGCGTCGTCACCGAGCCGGTCTGGACCCTGGTGGACGGCACCCAGTCGGCGTGCGACAGCTGCCACGGCGCGCCGCCCCTCGGTGGCCACGTCGGGCAGAGCGACTGCGAGCGCTGCCACAGCGCCGTGATCGACGTCAGCGGCGTGGACCCGGTGTTCCTGGCGCCGGAGCTGCACGTTAATGGGGTGGTCGAGGTGGATGACCTCGATTGCTTCTCCTGCCACGGCAGCAACGGCGTGGCCGCGCCGCCGATCGATACGCAGGGCAGCCTGTTGACGACTTCGGTCGGGGTCGGTGCCCACCGCGAGCACCTCGGTCCGTCGGATTGGCACCTCGAGATCCCGTGCGAAGCCTGCCACGTCGTTCCGGTTGCGAACGACGACCCGGGGCACACCGACACCCCGCTGCCGGCGGAGCTCACCTGGGGACCGTTGGCCACGACCGACGGCGCCGTGCCCAGCTTCGCGGGCGAGACCTGCTCGAACCTCTACTGCCACGGCGCCACCCTGGTCAGCGCCAGCGGTACGACGTTGACTCCGCAGTGGACCCTGGTGGACGGCAGCCAATCCGCCTGCGACAGCTGTCACGGCGATCCCCCGAGCTCGCCCCATCCGTCGCGCAGCGACTGCGAGAACTGCCACGGCATGGTGATCGGCGCCGGCAACACCTTCGTAGCGCCGGACCTGCACGTCAACGGTCAGGTGGAGGTCATTGAGCTCGCCTGCGATAGCTGTCACGGCAGCGCCGGCGATCCGGCGCCCCCGGTCGATACTAGCGGCAACGCCGGCACGGCGTTGACAGGGGTCGGCGCGCACCAGTCCCACCTGACACCCGCCAACTGGCATGGGCCGGTGACCTGTGAGGAGTGCCACCAGGTGCCGACCGCCATGGGCGATCCAGGACACATCGACACCCCGCTACCCGCGGAGCACACCTGGGGACCGCTGGCCACCGCCGACGGGGCGACACCGAGCTTCGACGGTGACGGCTGCAGCAATTATTGCCACGGCGAGACGTTGATCCCCGGCGGCTACAACACCTACCCATCCTGGACCACGGTGAACGGCTCCCAGGCCAACTGCGGAGCTTGCCATCAGCTTCCGCCCACCGGCACCCATCCGGTGGGGGGCGGCTGCCCCCAGTGTCACGGCGCGGTCATCGGCCCGGGGATGGTGTGGGTCAACGCGGATCTCCACATCGACGGCGCGGTCAACGTCACCTGCTTGAATTGCCACTCAACGACCCAAGGGGTGGGCGACTACCGGCGTCAGATTGTCACCGCCGGGGGTGACTTCAATCTCCAGAGCCATCACGTCGATGACGCCAGCGCCTCCGAGACCATCCTGAGTGACGACTGCCTGGTCTGTCACAACCTCGGCGTCCACCAGACCTTGGCCGAGCCCGAGGTTTACTTGAACGATCCGGATACCGGCGCGACCGTCACCCTCACCTACGACGGCAACGGGGCGGTGCTCGAGGATTTCTGCCTCGGCTGTCACGACGCCGCGGGTCCCCTCGCCTTTGACAGCGACGGCAACCCGGGCAATGGCCAGCAACCGTTCCTCGACGGCACCACCCCCACCGACATCGCCAGCGGTTGGGCCAGCGCCTCACACAACGCCGCCACGCCGGCGGCCCTCGCCGATGACGCCTGCCTCGCCTGCCACGGCGGCACCGACAGCACCCGCCCCGGTTTGCCGGCCGTCCAGATCGTGCACGGCGCCGACTTCGACCACCTGCTCTCGGCGAACGTCGCCGGCACGACGGTGGCCAACATAGAAGAATCGCTCTGCTACGCCTGCCACGCCGGCGCGCCCGCCGTTCACGACATCGAGACCGAGATGGTCGAGGGCACCAACGGCACCGACGTCTTTCATCACCCGGTGCTCGCCGCGGAGCAGTCCGCCGGGCGAACCGTCGAGTGCGCCGACTGTCACGACCCGCACTGGGCCAGCGCGGCAAACCCGATCGCCGGGGCCACGGGTCTCGATCTGAGCGGCGCGGCGGTGGGCCCGACGCCAGCCGTCGAGGAGTACGAGATCTGTTTCAAGTGTCACGGCGACAGCTTCAACAGCGCCCGGGCGCGCACCACCAACAAGCGCACCGACTTCCAACCGACCAACAGCTCCTTCCATCCCGTGGCGGCGGCGGGGCGCAACACCTCGAGCGCCATGCAAGACCAGCTACTCGGCGGTCTCACCACCGCCTCGCTGATCAGCTGTCGCGATTGTCACAACAACGAACAGACCGCCGACGCCAACGGCGTGGCGAGCAACTCCACCTCCGGTCCCCAGGGTCCGCACGGCTCGACGCAGCCCTTCGTTCTGCGGGCGGCCTATTGGTCCAACCCCAACGGGCCCAACAACTGGAGCGCCAACAACTACGCCCTCTGTT
>JAUUZB010001104.1 GCA_030590185.1 Deltaproteobacteria bacterium | reverse complement strand
TGCGGCCGACGATCGCCGAGCACCCCGGGGTGCGCGGCCACGCCGCGGCGGTGGCGGAACAACGCGCTCAGGTAGAGCTCGAGCGGAGCCTCGCCGTGCCGGACGTGACCCTCGGCGTGGGCTATCGCTGGTTGAACGATCGCCGGGAGAGCGCCGTGCTAGCGTCGGTCGGTATTCCGTTGCCGTTGTTTGATGCTAACCAGGGTCAGATCGCCGCCGCCGGTCACGAGCTCACCCGCGCCGAGCAGGAGGCCGAGGCGGCGCGGCTGCGGCTCACCCGGCAGCTCGAGCAGAGCTACCAGGCCCTCAGCGCCGCGCACTTCGAGGTCCGGGTCCTCGGTCGCGAGGTGTTGAGCGAGGCCCGGGATCTCTATGGGGCGATGATCGACGGCTACCGGCTCGGGCGGTTTGGCTTCCTCGAGCTGATCGATGCGCAGCGCACCCTGTTCCAGGCGGTACAGCGCGCCGTGGAGGCCCGCGCCGCGTACTTCAAGGCCGCGGTCGAGGTTGAGGCGTTGGTCGGCGAGCCGCTCTTCGATTGGACCCCGGGGATCGAGAGCGAGGTGAGCGACTTGGGTTGGCATCACGACCCGCGGGCGGAGCCGGACCCGACACCCCCAAGCGATTCAACCCCGAGCAGCGACCCGACCGACACCGACGCCGACACCGACACCGACCCCCCGGGCAGCGACCCGACCCCCCTGAGCCCCGAGGCACCCCGATGAAGCGCCTATCATTATATACCGTATCGTTGAGCGCCCTGGTGATCGCTGCCTGCGACCCGCCGCCCCCGGTGGAGGTGCCGGTACCCGAGCCCACCGGCCCGCGTTTGCTCACCCTGAGCCCCGAGGCCCGGGCCAACGCCGAGCTCGGCGTCGAGGTCGCCGGTCCCCTCGACGCGCGGCCGGAGCTGCGTTTTCAAGGGGACGTGCGCATGATGCCGGCTCAACAGGCGAGCGTCGTGGCGCGGGTACGGGGCGTGGTGCGCAGTGTGCGCAAACGCGTCGGTGACCGGGTCACCCGGGGGGAGACCCTAGCGACCATCGAGAGCCGCGAGCTCGCCGACGCCAAAATGGCCTACTTCGAGTCGGAGCACACCCTCGAGTTCGCCCGCAAGGCGATCACCCGCGAGAAGGATCTGATCGCCAAGGGGATCACGTCCAAGGAGGCCTACCAGCACAAGGAGCACGCCCTCGAGGAGGCCCAGATCAGTCACGCCGCCACCCTGCAGCGCCTCAAGCTGCTCGGCCTCGACGAGACGTTTCTCCACCAGCTCAAGGAGGACCTGGGGCAGGACATGGCCACCTACCGAGTGCGGGCCCCCGGCTCCGGTGAGATCATCGAAGAGGCGGTCACCCTCGGCGCCTCGGTGGCGGCGGATCAGGAGCTGTTCCGGATCGCCGATCTGAGGCGCGTCTCGGTGGAGATCAACGTTCCGGTCAAGGATATCCGGGCGCTCAAGGTTGGGCTGCCGGTGGAGGTGGTCTGCTCCCAGGCGCAGCTCGAGGGCACCGGCGAGGTGACCTACGTTGGGTCCGTGGCCGACCGCGACACGCGCACCATCCCGGTGCGGGTCGAGACCGACAACGCCGCGGGTCACTGGCGGCCGGGGATGGCGGCGCGGGTCGCCATCGCCGCCGAACCCATGGCGCTGCCGGTGGCGGTGCCGGCCGGCGCGCTGCACCCCGTCGATGGCAAGGAAGTTCTATTCGTGGAGAAGGACGAGACGACCTTTGAGCTGCGCCAGGTTCAGATCGGTCACCGGGACGAACGGGTGGTGGAGATCACCGGCGGCCTAACCGCCGGCGAACGGGTGGCGGTCAAGAACAGCTTCCTGCTCAAGTCCGAGTGGCTCAACCGAGAGGGGGAGTAAATGCTCGCCCGGTTGCTCGATTACGTCCTGGAGCAACGCCTGATGGCGGTCCTGGTCGGCCTGGTGTTCGCAGGGGTCGGGGGCTGGTTGTACGGGGACATTCCCATCGACGCCTTTCCGGACATCTCCTCCCCGCAGGTGCAGGTGATCGTCAAGGCGCCGGGCATGGGTCCGGTGGAGGTCGAGCAGCGCATCACCCACCCGATCGAGGTCGAGGTGCGCGGGATTCCGCACCAAACCGTGTTGCGCTCGGTGACCAAGTACGCCCTGTCGGTGATCACCATCGACTTCGACGACGACACCGACATCTATTGGGCGCGCCAGCAGGTGGATGAACGCATCGGCGGCGTGCTCTCCGGCCTACCCGGGGGAGTCGAGGGCGGCCTGGCGCCGATCACCATGCCGCTCTCCGACGTCTACATGTTCCTGGTGGAGGGCGACGGCTACGACGCCCGTCAGTTGCGCGGCGTCCTCGATTGGTTGATCCGCCCCCGGCTGCTCTCGGTGCCGGGCGTGGCCGACGTCAATGCCCTCGGTGGCGAGGTGCGCAGCTTTGACGTCATCCCAAATCCGGGCCTCCTGCTCTCTTACGATCTCACCGTCGCCGACCTCGAGCGGGCGATTGCCGCCAACAACCGCAACGCCGGCGGCGATCGCTTCGTGCGCCACGACGAGGTGCTGCTGGTGAGAACCACCGGCCAGCTCGAGACCCTCGAGGACCTACGCAACGTCACCGTCGCCACCCGCGTCGGCGTGTCAATTCACGTCGATAACCTCGCGGAGGTCAGGGAGGGCGCCCTGACCCGCTACGGC
>JAUUZB010000263.1 GCA_030590185.1 Deltaproteobacteria bacterium | reverse complement strand
CCCTTGATGATTCGGCCAGGCAGGGCGCCGACGTAGGTGCGGCGATGACCGCGGATCTCCGCCTCGTCGCGCACGCCACCCATGGCGACCCGCTGGAACTTCCGATTCATGGCGCGGGCGATCGATTGGCCCATGGAGGTTTTGCCGGTGCCCGGTGGGCCCACGAAGCAGAGGATCGGACCCTTCATGTCCGCCTTGAGCTTGCGCACCGCGAGGAACTCGACGATCCGCTTCTTCGGTTTTTCGAGGCCGTAGTGGTCCTCATCGAGGATCTCGCGGACCGTCTTGAGATCGATGGCGTCCTCCGAGGCGACGCTCCAGGGCAGGTCGACCAGCCACTCCACGTAGGTGCGGGCCACGGTGTATTCCGCCTGGGAGGGGCTCATGTTGCGTAATCGCTTGAGCTCCTTGCGGGCGGCGGCCAGCGCCTCCTCGGGCAGATCGGCTTCTTCGACGCGCATTTCCAGGTCGGCGATATCGTCGTCGCCGTCGTCCCCTTCGCCGAGCTCATCCTTGATCGCCTTCAATTGCTGGCGCAGGTAGTACTCACGCTGGGTCTTGGACATCTCGCCCTTGACCTGGGAGCTGATTTTGTTCGAGAGCTTTAGAACCTCGAGCTGGCGGGACAGCAGCTCCAGCACCCGCCGCATGCGGGCCACCAGCTCCACCGTCTCGAGCACCGATTGTTTCTCGTCCACCGAGGCCTCGACGTTGGAGGCGACCAGGTCGGCGAGCACGCCGGCGTCGTCGACCCGTTCGAGCAACTCGGCGGCCGAGGGGGGCAGCTCCGGGATCAGCCGCAGCACCTCGCGGGCGGTCTTCTTGAGGCTCATGGTGAGCGCCTCGACCTCGACCATGTTGGTGGTGACGTCATCCACCGCGGCGATGCGCGCCTTGAGGTACGGCAGGTTCTGGGTGTACTCCGCCACCCGCACCCGCGAGAGCCCCTGGACCACCACCGAAAAGTTGTCCTTGGAAGCCTTGACCAGCTTCACCAACCGGGCGGCGCAACCCATGGTGTAGAGGTCGGTCGGGGTTGGGTCGTCGATGTCCGGATCACGTTGGGCGACGATGGCGACCAGCCCGTTCTCCTTGACGCCCTCCTCCACCAGGCGAACCGTCTTGGGGCGGCCGATACCGAGCGGGACGATCGATCCTGGGAAGAGCACGGTATTGCGCAGGGTCAGCACCGGAAGCTCGTCCGGGATCACGATCAAGGAGTCGTTCTCGCCCGGCTTGGTCAGCGCGTTTTCCGGGGCGAGATCCTCATCTTTCTTTTCTTCGTCCGACATGATCACCTACCGTGTGGCGGCGCGGGGATCCTGAAAAACGGGTTCCCCGGGGCTACCGTAATAGGGCAGAGTGGAGCACCTCGAACCCAGGCGCAACCCTGGGCCGCCCGATTTTTGCTCCCCGCGGGCCGCGCAGCCGCCCTCAACCCGCCCCATAGGGCCCGCTCATCCCCCCACGGGCCGCAGACCGGAGTCGAGCCGCTCGTAGACGAGACCGCAGGCCGGGCAGACCAACTCCTCGAGCTTGGCCCCACAGCTGCAGGCCCAACCGATCCGGCGGGCAGGGTTGCCGACCACCAGGCCATGGGGAGGGACGTCGGTGAGCACCACCGCGCCCGCGCCGATCATCGCTAGGGCGCCGATCTCGATCCCGGCGCGCAGGGTCGCGTTGGCGCCGATGCTCGCGCCACGGCGGACCAGGGTCGGGACGAAGTCGGCCGGGTCGAGCGGGTGGGCCACCCGGGGCCGGAGATCATTGGTGAAGGTGGCGTTGGGACCGATGAAGACCTCGTCCTCGCAGGTCACCCCGGTCCACAGCTGCACGCCGTTCTTGACCGTGACCCGGTCACCGAGGGTCACCCCGGTCTCGACAAAAACGCACTCGCCTATGTTGCAGTCCCGACCAACCCGGGCGCCGGCCATCAGGTGGGCGAAGGCCCAGATCCGGGTGCCCGCCCCAACCGCCTCGGCATCGCACAGGGCCCGGGGATGGAGGAAGTAGTCGGCCATGCGAGCCGTATCGGCCAATCCCCGTCCACAGACAAGCCGCTGCGGCGCCGCCGGCTGGTTTGGGATCCGGTCCAAAGACGATTGACCTGGAAAGCGATCTTCGATAGCGGATTCGCCGTTCGAACGAGCGCGTGCGGCCGGAACGAGCGGCGCCATGATGATGTGGAGCGTGCAGATGCGATTGGAAACGCTGAATCTCTATACCGCTGGTGGACAGCGCGATCTGGAGAGCGAATTCGACGACCCCGAAGAGCTCGACGACGACGAGTATGAGGACGAGGACGGGGACGGGGACGCGGAGACGGTCGAGGAAAGCAGCGCCGACGCAGACGGCGAGGATGAATTCGACAACTTCGATCCGATAGAAGAGGAGGAGGAGGAAGAAGAGGAGGAGGAGTCCTCCATCACCGGGGAGGACAGCGTCGACGACTACGCCTACGACGACGAGCTCTAGCCGCCGAAACTCGCCCACCTCCGGTGATGCGCGAGCCATCCCATTGCTATACCCTAGGGTCGTGACCCCACCGCGCGCCGCTGACCCCGATCCCCTGGAGGAACGCCTCCGGGCCTTGGTGCGGGCCCAGGGCTCGGTCCTGGTGGCGCTCTCTGGCGGTGTCGACTCCACCCTGGTCGCGGCCATCGCCGCGGAGGAGCTCGGTGACCGCGCCCTGGCCGCCACCGGGATCTCCGAGAGCCTGCCGGCGGCGGACCTGGCCGAGGTGCGTGCGTTGTGCGCGCGGTTCGGCCTGGAGCACGCCACGGTGGCCACCCGCGAGTTAGACATCCCGGCCTACCGCCAGAACGATCAGGATCGCTGCTACCACTGCAAGGGCGAGCTGTTCGATCGCCTGGCCGAGCTCGCGGCCAGCCGAGGAATGCAGCGGGTGCTCGACGGTACCACCCGCGAGGATCTCGGCGGGCATCGGCCCGGTTTCAAGGCGGGCCAGGAGCGCCGCGTCCTTTCGCCCCTGGTGGAAGTGGACGCCACCGACGCCGACGTCCGACGACTAGCCCGGCGCCTGGACCTACCCAACGCCGCACGACCGTCCTCTCCGTGCCTGAGCTCCCGCATCGCCTACGGGGTCTCCGTCACCGAGGAGCGACTCGCCCGGGTCGGCGAGGCCGAGGCCTATCTACGCGGCCTCGGTTTCTCGGATCTGCGCGTCCGCCTGCACGGCCCCATCGCACGCCTCGAGCTGCCCGCGGACCAGATGCCCCGTGCCCTGGAGCAGGCGGCGGACATCTCCGAGCGGTTGCGGCAACTCGGTTTCGTCTTCGTCACCCTCGACCTCGGTGGCCGCCGCTCGGGCAGCCTGCTCGAGGTACTAAACAACGACCCGGACGCGACCCCATGAACCCCGTGCAGCTCGAGCAGCTCCTCGGCCGGATCGCCAGCGGCGAGGTGTCGGTCGAGGCGGCCATGACCGATCTGCGGTCGCTACCCTACGAGTCCCTCGGCTTCGCCCGGGTCGATCATCACCGGCAGGTTCGGACCGGCGCGCCGGAGGTGATCTTTGGTCAGGGCAAGACCCCGGAGCAGGTGGCGCAGATCACCCGCGCCATGGTGCAGGCCGGCTCGAACGTTTTGTGCACCCGTTGCGAAGAGACTGCCTTCGCCGCCGCCCGCGCCGCCCTGGGTGACGCTGGGCTCGCGCCCGACAGCGCGCGCCACCATCCTACGGCACGAGTCTTCACCGTGGTGCAAAACGAACCAGAGGCCATCGGCCGCGTCACGGTGCTCTGCGCTGGCACCTCCGACCTGCCGGTGGCCGAGGAAGCGGCGGTCTCCGCGGAATTCTTCGGCGCCGAAGTCACCCGCCTCAGCGACGTGGGGGTGGCGGGCTTGCACCGACTGCTCGACCAGCGCGAGGTGGTGGAGGAGGCAGAGGTCCTGATCGTGGTGGCCGGCATGGAGGGCGCCTTGCCATCGGTGGTCGGTGGCCTGGTCGGCGCTCCGATCGTCGCGGTCCCCACCTCGGTGGGCTACGGCGCGAGCTTTGGGGGCATCGCCGCGCTGCTCGGTATGCTCAACAGCTGCGCGGCGGGCGTGGTGGTGGTCAACATCGACAACGGTTTCGGCGCCGCGGCGGCCGCCCATCGCATCCTCTGGCGACGGGACCGGGGGCGTTGAGCCGTGCTCGGGGGGCTGTGGCTGGAGCAGGATCAGGGCCCAGGCCGCAGCCGCATCATTGACCCAGAGGCCACGGCGGCGAGCCGGACCGATGACGAGACCGAGGACAAACCGGAGGAGCCGATCCTCTGCCGTCGCTGCAGCATCCTAATCAGCGACCAACGGGCCCTGTTCACCATCGACTCCGACCGCATCGCGCGTGTCTTCGCCAACCCCCACGGCTTCCTGCACGAAGTGATCACCGCGCGCTGGGCCAAGAATCTCGAGGTCGTCGGTGCGGCCACCACCGAGTTCAGCTGGTACCCGGGCTACGCCTGGGAGATCGCCCATTGCGTTCAATGCCGCGCCCACATCGGCTGGGCCTTTAGCGCGGTCGACGACGACATCGAACCGCGGCTGTTTTGGGGGCTGCGGCGCAGCCAGGTGTCCGGGGCGTAACCGTCGCCCTACGGGCAGGGACCAGCCGCCCCAGACGAGCCGCCGGCGCCCATGACCACGATGTCGGAGGGCTGCCGCGTCACCACCACCCAAACAGGTCGGGCGTCGAGGTTGTGACGAAGGTTGCCCGTGATGCGCAGGTGTTGGCGTGCCCCGGGCGCGCGCTCACGCTGCTCAGCGCCGAAGGCGATCGGGTCGAAGCTCGGGTCGGCGTCACGGGTGATGAAGCCGAGCTCGAGCGGCTCTGCGTCGGTTGGTTCGTAGTCGCCGTGGATGTCACCGACCCACCGGCCAGATTCGAGATAGGCGGTCAGCTCGCTGCAATCGACGTCGCGGTAGCAGCGGCGCTCGCAGCAGAGCTCCCCGGGATCCACGGGCACCAAGCCGTCGAGCTCGCAGGCGGCCAGGTCCTCGCTGCTGAGATCCAGGCAGAAGGAGCGTAGGCTCTCCTCATCGCACCAGGGCGGCGCCGGCGCGGGGCCAACATCATCGACGCACAGGGGCGGCAACGCCCCACCCGCCTGGCAGCCTGTCCTGTCGACCTCGCCGGAACCGTCGAGGTCACACCCCACGAGGGTGCTCGCCGGCGCCACGTCATCGACGCAGACCAAGGCGCCCTCGAGCGCCTCGAGGGCGGTCGCCTCGGGGCGGTTGCGGCCGAAGCCCTGCAGGGCGCTGGCGTAGGCCTCGGCGGGCAAGCGGGTCGGGCCGGGCAGCAGGCTCTCCCCTTGGCCGATCCCGTCGCGGCGAAAGCTCGGGCTGGCGAGGGCGGTGGTGCCGCTGAGCTCCAAGGGGCTGCCCGCCAGGCTGAGCAGCAGGTCCCCTATTTGGAGGTCACTCGGGTACCCGTCGGTGAAGGCGTAGATGCTGTTGGTGCCCGCTGCGACGCCGACCGGGTTGAGATCCGTGACATAGAAACCGCTGCGGTCGATGCCGGTCACCACCAGGGGGCCGCGCGCACAGCTCTGGCCCTCGGCCTGGAGGTCGTCGAAGTCGGTGCGGCTGCAACCGCTGAGTTCCAGATAGGTGCCGGTCGGCGCCGGCGGCGCGTTGACCGTCCGATCGAGGGAGAAGCCGACGAAGCCGGGCGTGCCGTCGGGAGCGACGCCGAGGCCATAGCGCGGGTCGCCGGAGATCGCGCACAGGTTGTCCACCCGCGGCACCAGAGGGCTGGTCGTGTTGTCGGCGAGGGCGGCGCTCGGGGGAGGGAGTTGGCCGTTGATCTGATCGACCCGGGGCTGATCGAAATAAATCCGAGGGGAGAGACCGGTGGCAAAGCTACCCGGCTCGCTCGCCGTGCCGCAGTCTTCGATCCAGATCCGGGTGGCACCCGCTGCCCCGGTCAGCGAAACCTCTAGGCCGCCGGTCTCGTAGGCGAGGCTGTAGCCAGCCTCGAAAGTCATCAGCCCGCCGACCGGCCCGACGTCGGTGACCCGTCCGGGTCGCACGTCGAGCAGGGCCAATCCGTCCCACGCCGCGGTCACCACGCTGCCAGCGGCGCTCGGCACCAACTCCCCGGTCTCGTCAGCGGCGAGCAAACCACGGCCATCGAGGGCCCGGGCTCGGACCCGAACCCGCACCGCTGCATCGGCCGTGGCAAAGGGGCGCGGGCAGGTAGCGGTGCCGGTGTCCGGGGCATCCTCACAACCGCTCGGTCGATCGTTCCAGGGGTCGATGCTCACGATCTCCACCGCGAAGCTGCCGACGCCCGCCGGTCGCTCGACGCTCTGGCTGACGCAGCCGGTCAAGGCCAGGCT
>JAUUZB010001058.1 GCA_030590185.1 Deltaproteobacteria bacterium | reverse complement strand
TGCGATCCCTGCCCTTCCGACTACAACCCGGGCGCCCTCCGTTGCCCGACCACCATCTACCAGGTCAAGGACGGCACCATCCCCTTTGGCCAACGGGTCACCGTCTCCGACGTCATCGTTACCGCCATCGACGACTCCTTCGTCTACGTTCAGGTCGATCCCCTGTCCGCGGACTGGACGAGCTACGATTTCTCCGCCATCTCGGTCTACAACCCAGACGCCCTCCAACCCGAGATCGGGTGGCGGGTAACCATCGACGGCCTGGTCACCAACTACTTCGGCCAAACCGAATTGACCGCGCCGACGGTAACCATCGTCGACACGACCCCAATGGAGCTGGCCCCGTTCCTGATCGATCCCGCTGACGCCGCGCCCGGGGGCGCCAAGTTCGCCGAGTACGAGGCGGTGTTGGCCGAGGTGATCGACGTCACTGTGCTCGACCTCAATCCCATCGGTGAGGACGGGGAGACGCCGGAGAATGAGTTCCTGATCACCGGCAACCTGACCGTGGATGACAGGATCTATCTGATCACGCCCTACCCCACCGACGCGCAGTTCATCCCGGGCATCACCGGCGTGCTGCGCCGCAACTGGGGCCGCAACAAGCTGCTGCCCCGCCGCACCTCCGACGTCGACCTCGGGCCGCCCTCCCTGGTGGGCTTTGGTCCGGCGGTGGTGATCTACGAGAGCACCAGCGGCAGCGGCGCGCCGGCCTTGTTGGTCAGCCTCTCCCCGCCACCCACCTTCGATACCTTCGTGGCGGTCACCAGCCCCGACGCGGCTCTCGTGGATGCCGTTGGCGGCGGCGTCACCGTCGCGGCGGGTAGCGGCGAGGGCGAGGTGTTGCTCGACGCCCCGGGTACCTTTGGAGGTCCCGTAACCTTGACCGCGAGCTTTGACGGCACCGACCTGTACGCCGACGTCACCGTGTTGGATGCGACGATTCTCTCCTTGCCGGTGGCGCTCGATCCCGCCACTGCCACCGCCGGCTTTGACCAGGTGGTAACCTACACCCTGACCCTGGATAGGCCGGCGCCGCCGGGGGGGCAGGTCGTCGACATCACCATCACCGGGGTCCCGGCCGCTGCGCTGGCCTCGATCACCGTGCCGTCCTTTGCCCTGTCCGACACCTTCGACGTTACCGCCGGAACGACGGTGGGCCTGGCTACTATTGAGGCGCGGGTGGATACCACGGCGGTCACCGCCGACCTCGACATCCTCGATGTGCCGCTGGTTGGGTTGGTGTTGGTGGAGGTTTTCTACGACGAGGCCGGCGGAGGCGGCGATGACACTAGAGAGTGGATCAAACTCTACAACGGCACAGGTGCCAATATGGATCTCTCCGGCCACTCCCTCGGCTGGGGTGGAACCGATTACAGCTACGGAAAAGTACAGCTCAGCGGCACGGTCGCCATCGGCGCTTGCTTCGTGGTGGGTGGTCCGGTGTCCGATGCCACCAATTTCAGCCCGGCGCTCGACCAGGCGATCAACCTCACCCCGGACCTGCAAAATGGCGGCACTACCGGCGACGGCGTGGCCCTCTTCGACGTGCTAGCGGCCAGCATCACCTCCATCAGCACGCCGATCGACAGTGTGATCTACGGGACCAACAACGACAACGGCCTAATCGGTCCGGACGGTCTCCCTTCCGCGACGGCGCACGTCGGTGACGCCCCCGCGGGCAGCTCCATCGTCCGCACCGACCTGACCACCTGGATCATCTCCGCCACCCCGAACAGTCAGGCCTGCATCGTCATCCAGTAGCTCGATGGTCTAGACATCCGGCTCCAGAGCTCTCGGTCTGCATGGAGACCCTTCGCCTCACCGGCGTACGCCAAAACAACCTGCGGGGCTTCGACGTCGAGCTTCGTCACGGGCGGCTGACCTGCGTCACCGGGGTCTCGGGCTCCGGCAAGTCCTCCCTGGTGTTTGACACGCTATTCCGCGAGGCGCAGCGCCGGTACTTCGAGTCGGTCTCGTCTCTGGCCCGCCACACCCTCGGCAAGCTCGGCAGCCCGGCGATCGAATCGGCGGTCGGTCTGATGCCGGCTATCGCCGTGGGGCAGGGGTCGGTGGTGCGCAATCCGCGATCTACGGTGGGCACTCTGTGTGAGCTGCATGATCTGCTGCGGCTGCTGTTTGCTCGCTGCGGTGACGGGGGCGGGGGCGGTGACCGTGACGACGGTCCAGCGCTGACCCGCAGTCTGTTCAGCTTCAACTCCCCCCTCGGCTGGTGTCCGGCTTGCCAGGGGCTCGGGGTGGAGGACCGCATCGACCCGGCGCTCTTGATCGCTGACGCCAGCCTCTCCCTGCGGGGCGGCGCCCTCAGGATCACCCAGCCGAACGGCTACACCATCTACAGCCAGGTCACCATCGACGTACTCGACCAGGTCTGCCGTAGTGAAGGCTTCGACGTCGACATCCCGTGGGGCGAGCTGAGCGATGCGCAGCGGAGCATCGTACTCTGGGGCAGCGACAGAATCCGCATCCCCTACGGCAAGCACCCGCTCGAGTCGCGCCTGCGCTGGACCGGCATCAAGGCCAAGCCCCGGGAGGAGGGCTTCTACAAGGGCATCCTGCCGGTGATGGAAAACATCCTGCGCACCAGCCGCAACCCCGGGATCCTGCGCTTCGCGCGCAGCGGGGCCTGCGCCGAGTGCGGCGGCCGGCGGCTCAATCGACGCGCCCTCGCGGTGCGGTTCCGCGGGCAAACCATCGCTGAGCTCTCGGCCCACAGCGTAGCTGATCTCGACCGCTGGCTCGCCGAGCTGAGCTTCGCGCCCGACGAGCCTGCGGCGACGCAAATCTGTGCAGAGCTGC
>JAUUZB010000277.1 GCA_030590185.1 Deltaproteobacteria bacterium | reverse complement strand
GCACGGCTCGTCTGTGGGAGCGACCGTTCGCCCGTCGCCAACCCCGGTCGGCCGTGGCTGCCGCTTCGGTCTGGTTCACGGCCTACCCGGCCGCGACCCTAACGCCGCGGGGGCAGTCGGTGCTCGGCGCCCTCGGCGACGATCGCCTCTGGGGTATCCTCGAGCAGATCGGCATCACCGCGGTGCACACCGGTCCGATGAAACTGGCCGGTGGCCTGCGCGGCGCGGAGACCACGCCGAGCGTCGATGGTCACTTCGACCGGATCGGTTTCGACATCGATCCACTCTTTGGCAACGAGGCGGAGTACCACGACCTGGTCGCCACCGCCGCGCGCCACGACGCCATCGTCATCGGTGACATCATCCCCGGGCACACCGGCAAGGGACCGGACTTCCGCCTGGCCGAGCGGGCGGTGGGGGAGTACCCGGGTCTCTTTCATCTCGTCGCCATCGACGCCGCCGATTGGGCGTTGCTACCAACCGTACCCGAGGGCGCCGACGCGGTGGGTCTGTCACTTGCCACGGTCGAGCGTTTGCACGGGCGGGGTTACATCGTTGGCGAGCTCGCCCGGATGATCTTCGCTGAGCCCGGCATCAAGGACTCGAACTGGAGCGCGACCGACGTGGTGCGCGGCGCCGATGGTCGGGATCGCCGTTGGGTCTACCTGCATTACTTCAAGCAGGGGCAACCGGCGCTCAACTGGTCCGATCCCTCCTTTGCGGCCCATCGGTTGATCATCGGCGACTGCCTGCACGCCCTCGGGGAGCTCGGGGTACGGTTCGTGCGGTTGGATGCCAACGGCTTTCTCGGGGTGGAGCGCGACCCCGGCGGTGGTCCGGCCTGGTCGGAGGGTCATCCCTGGTCGGTGACGGTCAACCAGATCATCGCCGGTACTATTCGTAAACTCGGCGGGTTCTCCTTTCAGGAGCTCAACCTCACCCTCGACGATCTCAAAGCGATGGGGGAGGGTGGCCCTGATCTCTCCTATGATTTCATCTCCCGGCCCGCCTACCACCACGCCCTGGTCACCGGGGACGCGAGCTTCCTGCGCCTGATGCTGCGGCAGCAGCAGGACTACGGCATCGACGCGGCGGAGCTGGTCCATGCGTTACAGAATCACGACGAGCTCACCCTGGAGCTGGCGCACTTCGGGGGTCGACACAGCGAGGCTCTCTTTGCGCTCGGTGACGAGCGGGTGAAAGGTGAGGAGTTGCAGACGCGCGTGCGGGCCGCGATGAAGGCTGCGCTGTCAGGACCGGCGGCGCCCTACAACTCGGCGTCGGCCCAAGGGGTCGCCTGCACCACCGCCAGCGTTGCCGCCGCTGTCCTTGGCATCACCGATGTGGATCGCTTGGCGCCGGAGCAGCGGGAGGCGATCAAACGACTTCACCTGACCCTGGCGTTTTTTAACGCCATGCAGCCCGGCGTGTTCGCGCTCTCCGGTTGGGATCTGGTCGGCGCCCTGCCGTTGCCGCGGGCCGGGTTGGAGCGCTGGCTCGCGGATGGCGATACCCGTTGGGTCAATCGGGGTGCTCATGATCTGCTCGGCGAGAGCGGGGAGGAAAACGCGGCCTCTGGACTGCCGCGGGCGCCAGCGCTCTATGGCTCATTGCCGGAGCAGCTCGCCGACCCGGACTCCTTCGTGGCGCGCCTCCAACGGATCCTCCGGGTGCGCCGTGAGCTTCGCTTGTCCGAGGCCGTTCGTGTCGAGCTGCCCGAGGTTCAAAGCAAGGGGTTGGTCGTGATGGTCCACGCCCTGCCGCAGGGCGACGGCGTCGAGGTCACCGCGGTGAACTTTGGTCCGGAGCCGGTGGAGGAGACGGTGGCGTTGAGGGCGCGCGGCCCGGCGCGGGATCTGTTCGACGACGCGGCTCCGGTCGCGTTCTCATCCGAAGGGGGTCTCGCGGTCCGGCTCGACGGCTATGGGTTCGCCGCGTACCTCCTCGGCGCTCGAGGCAGCCGCTGAGGTCCGGGAGCTCTTGGATCTCGAGCGATCGCACGCACGGTGCCGACCTCGTCGCACGGGTCACCTGACGGGCGGTGAGGCTAGGGGAGCACCGCCCGGGAGCGCCTGAGGGCGCCGTTGGCCTTGGGGAATCGCTGGAGGTTCATGCGCAAACCGTTGGGCGCCCAGGTACTTCTGTCGAGGATACGGGCCCGCTCTTCGTTGAAACCGAAGATGGGAATCAGCATGGGCAGGCGTTCGGCGGGTAGGGCTAGGGTGGACCTGTTGTCCAATACCTTTGTCGTGCCCGAGGCGTCCCGTACCGCCAGCACAGCGTGCAAACCCTCCGTGGCATGTCGCGCCACGGTGATGTCCATGTTTTTTGCCGGGATGCCCAGCTGGCGCAGGGCGACGTACTTGGCCACCGCGTAGTCCTCGCAGTCACCCTTACCGGAGGCCAGGGACTCGATGGGGGATTGCCAGTAGTCCCTCACCCCGACGTTCCGTTCGTCGTTGGTGTAGCGGATCGTGTCGTTGAAGAAGGTGTTGACCCGGTTGATCTTGTAACTGACGTCCCGCCCTTTGATCTCCTCGTTCAGATCCCGCCAGGCCTCCAGCCGCGCTCGGGCCGGGGGGCCGAAGCGGGACTCGGCCTGGCGCAAGACGCTCTCGTCGATTTGCAGCCTGCCATCTCTGAACTGACTACCCAGCTGCGGCATCAGCTCGGACAGCTCCTTGAGGTGAGCCGAGGCCGGCAGCCCCTCCGGAGCGGTGTCCACTTCGGACCTGCGCGCCTCGCCCCGGGTTTCTCGTTTCTTCATGAGCAGGCCCAGGGCGCGGATGGCCTGACCCGCTGGGGTTTTGTTGCCGGCCCCGTCCCCGTCGATGAGGCTGGCTGGATTGCCGTCGTCGTCAAAGCTGTCCGCCAGCTTCCAGGCCTCGCCGGAGCTGATCACCCCGTCGCGGCTACGGTCGGCGCCCCGCAGCTCGTCCATCGTCAGCCCACCCTGTTTGAGGGCCGACCGGGCCTCGGCGTTGTTCTTCGCCTCGTCGAGATCGATGGCCTTGCCCGCCTGCTGGTGCGTCCAATCCGTCTGCTGGATTTTGCTCATCGCCGGTGTCGTCTTTTGATCGTCAGCCTGGGGCTCCTGCCCTGTATTATCCACCAGGGCGCAGTTTTTTTGAAGGCTCGGACGCCTAGGGCCGCGACCGGCGGCGGAGCAATACCAGCAGGCCGAGCCACGACAGGGCGACGACGTTGGTGGGGGATGGGGTAGCGCTGCAACCACCCTCGACCGGACCACCGTCATCGCCATCGCTGCCCCCGGTTCCGCCGTCGCCGGCTGTGCCGGAGGTCCCGCCGGTTCCTCCGGTGCCCGCGGTTCCTCCTGTCCCGGCCGTTCCTCCGGTCCCGCCGGTCCCTGCTGTTCCTCCGGTTCCTCCTGTCCCGGCTGTTCCTCCGGTCCCTCCGGTTCCTCCGGTCCCTCCGCTCCCCGCCAAGCATTCACCGTCGATCGAGCAGGCGTAGCCTGGTACGCAGTCGCCGTCGTTTCCGCAGGCGTGCTCGAAGCCCCACACCGAGTTTTTCTCACCGACCATCCAGCCCTGGTAGTAGCCGCGCATCAATCCATCGAGGATGGCGCCGTCGTTATCCGGGGTTTGGCCGCCGATGGTGTAGGTGATCGTCCCGAGGTCGGTCTTCTCCCAGGTCGCGCCGCCGTCGGAGGTTTGGTAGTCGACGGTCCGGTAAATCTTGGTGTCGCCGCCACCACCGCCGCCGCCTTCGCTGAGCTTGATCACAAAGGCAGAGCCGCCGAGATGCCCGTGGTTCGCGTCGCTCCAGTATATTGCCGAGAAGAAGGCGGTGTTGATCGGCACCGCCATGAAGAAGTCGAGGGTGCCGACCTCGATCGGTATGCCCACGTCGGTGAAGGTGATCCCACCATCGGTGGTCTCAAACAGCCGGGCTTCGGTCTTGTCGGCGTCGATGCGCACGTAGCCCGCTAGCCAGCCGGTGAGGCCGTTCGCAAGAAAGAAGAGCTTCCCGAGACCCACGCCATCGAGGGTGTTGCTCGCCTGCCAGGTGTCACCGCCATCGAGGGTCGAGAAGACCACGCCGTCTTGGAGCTCGATCTCGGTCTCGCCGCCGCCGATGTCGACTTCGACCTCGGCGTAACCCGAGATCCACCCGCGTTGGCCATCGAGCCAGAAGGTGTGGCGCAGGTCGACCGCGGTCGCCGGTCCGGAGGTCGTGAGGCTCACGCCGCCGTCAGGGGTGAAGGCGACGTTGCCATTGGCGCCGCAGATGACGCCATTGTCGGCGCTGGAGAAATGGACCTCGAGCGGGTCAAAGCCGAGGTTCGCCGGTGGCTCGGCCCAGGTCGTGCCCCCACCGTTGGTCCGGAAGAAGGTGCTGCCGCCGACCACGTAACCGCGGTCCGGGGTTGGAAAGGCGATGCCGATCGGGGCGAAGAAGGGCGCACCATCACCGAGGGTGCCCGAGACGTCGGTGAAGGTGTCACCGCCGTCGCCGCTGGCAAAGGCATAGGCGGTGATGTTCGGCGGGAACGCCACGCTCAGGGTGAAACCGGTGGTGAAGACGTGCGTGCCGTCGGGGCTGTCGACCGCGGTCAAGATCACGGTGCCGGTGCCGCCGTTTAGGCGAACCCAATCGGCCTGGGCCGAGGAGGGGAGTGAGGAAATGGCGAAGAGTGCCGCGCCAGCGAGGGCGAGGGCGGGGGACCGAGTGCAGGGCATGGCTTCTCCCGGGCTACATTGAACGGCCGAACGCTAGCAGACGGAACTCGTCGCGACAATCAGGGGCGGGTGGTCGACCGATGCAAAGGAAGGATTGACGTTTCATTTCATCTCGGCTCATTTCATTTCCGTTCGCCCTGAGCGGCGGTCGGCGACAGCCGGCAGCGTGTCGAAGGGCACCCTTCGACTCGCTTCGCTCGCTCAGGGCGAACGGATGGCGATCGTTTGCGGGCCTTCGGGAAGAACACAAATACGTGTTTCATTTTGACACACGGATCTGACAAGCTCACTGACGTCGTCGCACGGCAGGAGCCCGGCATGTCGGATCTGTTCGTCGCTCAGACCGTCACTGAACACCATCACCGTCGCCCCGAGCGCCACCCGGGCTTGGATCTGCGCTTGCCACGCGTCGAGACCGGTACAGGCGCTGGAACGAATCGCCGCGAGCAGCTCCGCCGGGGAGTCGTGGCGCCTCAGCAAGCGGCCGTACTCTCCGTGGTCAGGGATCCCGTCCTGGCAGGCGGCTACCACGATGATGATGCCCCCGGGCCGGGTGATCTGCGCCGCGGCGCTCATCCCCTTGACGCATTGGTAGAGGTTCTGGTCGAGGGGATAACCGCTGTTGCTGGTGATCACCACGTCGAAGGCTTGCCCCACGGAGACCATCGCGTTGTCACGGACGAAATCACAGCCGGCGGCGTGGGCGGGCTCAGGGTCACCTACGAAGAAGCGGGTGATCGCTTGATCGCGGTTGAGCGTTACGTTGATCAGAAAACAGGGGCCGGCGAGGTGAACGGATTCCCGGATCTCCTCCCACAGCGGGTTGCCTTCCCGTACACCCCAGCTCGCCGTGGGCTGGTCGATCTGAGTTGCATCGTGGTTGCGCGCAATCGTCGCAAGACCGGCCATGCCAGGCATCACCGCCTTGGGCCCGCCGGAAAAGCCGGCGAAGAAGTGGGGCTCGATGAAGCCGGTCAGGATGCGCAGGTCACAGGCGAGCAGCTCGTCGTGGAGCCAGACCTCGGTGCCGCGGGAGGTTACGCCCACGTTCCGGTGGCTGCCCTCGGCGCGGGCGTCGTTCTGTACGATTCGGTAGCGGTCGACCAGCCGCCCGCCGAGCATCCCACGCAGCTCGGCGTCGGTGTTGGCGCGGTGGGTGCCAGTGGCGTTGAACAGGGTGATTTGCTCCGGGGCGACGCCGCACTCCTCGAGGAGCTCGCAGGTGCCGCCGACCCGTAGCTCACTGGGCGTCGGGCGGGTGATGTCGTTGAAGATGATCCCTACACGGTTGAGCCCGTGGACCATGTCAGCGAGGGGAGGGGCTGCGGTTGGGTGGTTCAGTGCTACACGCAGCCCGGCCACGGGATCTGGGAGCGCCGCCACGAATCGTGGTTCGATGACCTCCACCTGCGCCGTCCCGGGTAGCTCCACCGATAGCCGGCCGCGGCCGTATGCCAACTCGACGTGCACGGCCGGTAGCTTATGGCGCTTGCGCCGGGGAGAAAACCCGGAGCTTGCGGCGCGGGTGCGGGACCCTAGGATT
>JAUUZB010000609.1 GCA_030590185.1 Deltaproteobacteria bacterium | reverse complement strand
TTGACATGGGGGTATGGATAACAACGGTTGGTTGGGTCGGCAACTCGATCCAATCAACGCCTTGACTCCTAGCCCTGAGCCAACGACATTTAATGGGTGAAGCCGTTCGGACGCTTTCATATCTCTGTCGTCGACGCCGGCAGTATCCGCCTCGATGGCGGCACCATGTTTGGCGTCATCCCCCGAACCGAGTGGGAGAAGGTCGCGAGCCCCGACGAGAAGAATCGGGTCGAGGTCGCCATGCGGTTGCTCCTGCTCGCCGATGACAGCGACCGCCGGATCCTGGTCGACACCGGCATCGGTGACAAGCTGCCGCCCGAGGAGGCCGATCGGGTCTGCCAATCGCCCCCGGAAGGTGGCCTGGCCGGTGCCGTGCGCCGGGCTGGGGTCGAGCCAGAGGCGATCACCGACGTGATCCTCACCCACCTGCACTTCGATCACGCCGGCGGCGCCACCCGGGCGGCGCCGGACGGTGAGGTCCAGCCAACCTTCCCGAACGCCACGTATCACCTGCAGCGCCGGGCCCTAAAATGGGCCCAGCACGCCCCGGAAAAGGATGTCATCTTTTTCCACCGGGAGGACTTCCACAGCCTGGCGGCGAGCGGCCAACTTCACCTACTCGATGGCCCGCACGAGCTCTACGAGGGAATCGATCTGGTTCTCAGTGAAGGCCACACCGTCGCCATGCAACTGCCGATCATCGACGGCGGCGAGGACGGCAAGCTGTTCTTTTGCGGCGACCTCATCCCGACCTGCGCCCACGTGCAGCTCAACTGGTTGATGGCCTACGACCTCTATCCGCTGACCTCCCTGGAGGAAAAGCGCCTGCTGCTCGCCCAGGCCCTCGAGGAGGAGTGGACCCTGTTCCTCGAGCACGACCCGGCGCACGCCGCCTGTCGGGTTACCGAGGAGAATGGCGTGGTCGTCGCTGGCGAACCGCTCAACTGGTGAGCGCCGCTAGGACTTCTCGCCCTCCCCCGGCGTCGGCAGGTGCTCGAGCACACGCTCAAAGGTACGCGCCGAAAACAGCAGGCTGACGTGGCCACCGTCCTGGCAGGGCACCACCAGCGGACCAAAGCGTGAGCTGTCGCTCGGGATGACTAGGCTGTCGAGCTCCGAGTAGATCGAGACCAGCCGCTGCGCAGGCTCCGCGTTCAGGCGTGTCAGGAGCTCCGAGCCTGGCCTGAGCTGGGCGGCGTTTTTCCCTGGTCCTAGCACCGCCGTGCGCGTCCCGTGATGGGGTGAGGCGATGGTGATCAGGTTGGCAACCGGCAGGTCCGGGTCGTCGGCGATGCACCAGCGGCTGACGATGCCGGCCATGCTGTGGGCGATGATCTGCACCGGCTGCCCCCCACTCAGCTCGGCGATTTCGTACAGTCGCTCGCGCAGGCTCGCGCCGGTCGCTTCGATCGAGCCAAGCCGCGGCCGGAGGTTCAAGGCGTAGAGGTTGTGAAAGCCGACCCGTCGCAGCCGCCAATAGACCGCAAACCAACAGCTTCGGTTCATGCCATAGCCGTGGAGCAACACGATGGGAGGACCGCCGTTCGGGTCAAAGGTCAGCTCGGTGAGCCTCGGCAAGAGCCCAAACGGGTAGAGCAACATGGCCGCCAGGGAGAACCACCACTCCTGGGCGAAGATGCGCAGGTAGGTCCTGAGGGGGAGAACCTCCCCCTCCTCTCGGGAGGCACGATCGAAGTAGTGCAGAACGAAAACGAAGGCGAGCACCAGGCTGTAGATGATGAAGAACAGGAACACCCAACGCGCCAGCTGATCCACCGCAGCGGTCGAGGTGGGCGCCATGGGGACCATCGACGGGGCGTCTTCCATCAGCCTCTCACCGCGCGATCGCCACCGAACGCGATTCTCGGATTACGGTGACGCGGATTTGGCCGGCGTAGGTGAGCTCGCGCTCCAGCCTCTCGGCGATCTCCCGCGCCAAGGGCCGCAGGTCGGCGTCGGAGACGGGCGCCTGGTCGTGACCACGATCGTCAACGTCGCCGCGCTCTTCGCCGGCCACCACGATCCTCACCTCCCGGCCGGCGTGCATGATGTCGGCGCGCTCGATGTTGGGGAAGCCAGTGGCGATGCGTTGGATCTCCTGGATGCGACCCATGTAGGAGGCGGCGTTCTCCCGGCGGGCCCCAGGCCGCGCGCCGCTCATCGCGTCGGCGGCGGTGATCAGCAGCGCGTACGGGCTGTTCATGGGCTCGTCGTTGTGGTGGGAGCCGATGGCGTTGGCCACAACCTCCTGCTCTCCACAGCGCCGGGCAACCTCGGCACCGAGCACCGCGTGGGAACCCTCGTGGGAGTGGGTCATCGCCTTGCCGATGTCGTGCAGCAGGCCGCAACGCCGGGCCAACTGCACATCGAGCTTCATTTCGGCGGCCAGCATGCCAGCGAGGTGCCCAACTTCGATCGCGTGCTTCCACTGGTTCTGCGAGTAGCTGAGTCGAAATTTGAGGCGTCCGACCAGATTCATGATCTCCGGGTCGACCTGCTCGAGGCCCAGAACGCGGACGGCGCGCTTGGCGGCGTTGTGAACTTCGCGATCGACCTCGCCCTGGACGTGGCTGGCGATGGAGCGCACCTTCTGGGCGGAGCTGATTGAGCGGTTGGCGAGCTGTCGCAGGACGCGGCGGGAGATCTCGCGGGCGAGCGGATCGTCACCGCGGATGGTCAGGGTTTGCGCCTCCTCATCGCACCACAGCTCGCAGCCGATCGCCTCCACGAAGGCGGCGTGCCCCGGGCCCTCCTGGTCACCGAGCGCGAGCAAGGTGCGCTTGTCCTGGATGAGGATGGTATTCTGAACGCGCTCGAGGTGTCCGACGCCGTTGTAGCGGTCGACCGCGCAGGCCATGATCCTGCGGCTGTCGAGGATCGATTCTTGGTCCGCCAGCTCCTCGGCGGCGCGGACTCGCATTTTGGCCTGGAGCTTCGCCCGGCTCACCCGGTCCTTGATCCACTGGGCCTCTGCCTCCTGGCGCCCGAGCGCCGCTCGAGCTTCGAGTTGCTGGAGAATTCCGGCGCGGGCCTGGTCGCTGCGTTCGCCGAGGGCGTGGGCCTTCACCCGCAGGCGCTCCAGCGTCTCCTCGTCGTGGACGAGCCGACTCTCGATGTCACGGGTTTGGCGCTCGCGAGAATCAACCAACCGCTCCCGCTCCCGCAACTCCGTCTCGTATTCCTCGAGCTCCTGCCGCTCCCGCTCGGCCTCCGCGACCCGCTCCCGCGCTAGCCGCTCACGTTGTACGTCGGCTTGGGCGTCGGCCTCCTGGGTGAGGCGGGTCGACTCGTTATGGGTTTGGGAGGCGAGCGACGCCGCGTCCCGCTCGGCTTGCTTGAGGCGTCCGCGGGCCAGCAAGGAGAGGAGCAGCCCGCCGGCCCCCAACCCCGCGATGACGCTGGCTACGGCGCTAACGGCAGAGATCACGTCTCAGGAACCTTCGTCCGTGGCTCCGATCTTATTCATGAAGAGATCCTCGACCGTGCGCTGGACCATCTTCCAGAGGAGCTCGCGATCGCCGCAGCTCGCGAACGGTCCGAGCTCGATTTTGAAGGCGCCCTTCTCGGCGCGGCCGCCGCCGAAGGATTTGCCGTTGCTGTCGGCGCCCAGCAGGTCCTTGAGGAAGCGATCCGGATCAACGGTCGAGCTCAAGGTGCGCAGCGAGCCGTCGACGAATTGACTGTTGACGATGCCGTAGCAGAGCACCGTATCGATGCCCTCGCGCTGCAGCAGATAATCAGCGGCCTGCCCGATGCTGTCGCGGTCTTCGTCCCGGACGAAACCGACGCCCGAGATCACGAAGGTGCCCGCGATCACCTTGTTGGCATAGGCCTTCTGCGTGATCTCCATGGTGCGCGGCGAGACACTCTGCTTGGAGAGAGCTAGCAGGAGCTCATGGTCGGCAAAGGGGGCGAGATAGGCGGCGGCTCGATAGTCGATCTCCCGCGCCAGGAGGTAGTCATCGGTGTCGGAGCGGATGCCGTACAACAGAGCGCTAGCGAGCTTGCTGCACGCCGGGTTGTCGCGCTCGAGCTTGGCGGGACCGAGGGCGAGAAACTCTGTGTAGATCGAGCAGGTGGCGCCCGCGTCCTCGCGGACGTCGATGAACTCTGAGCCGCTCTCTCCCTGGGGCTTGTGGTGATCGACGATGCTGACGGTTGGCACCTGCTCGATGTCGG
>JAUUZB010000954.1 GCA_030590185.1 Deltaproteobacteria bacterium | reverse complement strand
CTCTGAGGCCCGGCCGTGTCGAGGCGCCCCGGTCTTACGAGGCCGGGGCTCACTCCTCTTCACGCAACTCCATCGCGCCTTTTCCGGTATCTCACCTGGTGTCCGCCGTCGCGGCGCGGCTGATCATGTCCACGCCGAGCGCAGGTTGATCCGGACGCACTGCTGGCTACCCCTCTCATCCACCGATTCTGACAGTTGGGCCGCTCTTCGTAGGGATCGGGTCTCCTGGTCTCATTCCGTCGACCCTGGATCCGAAGGAGCCCGGCGGATCTCTAGAATCCAGACGTATCGTCCGCCCAGGCGCGTCTTGTACGGCGACGGTTCCACGGCCCGTCCGCTCACCACGACCTGCGGGCCGACCTCCCCCTCCTCCGGCCGTTGGCCCTCGATCAGATAGGTCGCGCCACCCTTGGTCTCCAGGACCAGCCAGCTCGAGCCCTCGGACTTGCTGCCCGGTTCACCGGTCCGTCGGATGAACCGGCCCGTGAGCTCGAGCTCGGGCCCGACGCGCTGGGGATCGGTCTGTGCCTCACCATCGGCAGCGCTCAGCGACAGCACGCGCAGGTGCGTGGCACCCATGGCTTGCCCCCGGGGCTCATAGATCTGCCCGACAACCTCGACGCGCAGTCCGTCGAACGGGCGCCACACAGCATGGGGGTGATAGGCGATGACGAACCGCTCCCGGTCTCCGTCCTCACGCTGGAGCCAAACTGCAGTTCTTAGGGTCTTGGTGGATTTTGTCTGATATTGGGATCTTATGTAATCTGAACAGACGCCTAACTACTCATGAGGGGGCCTTTGAATTTCCTAGACGCCGTTGGGGCTCTGAGTGCTGGCCCATGTCGCCAATCTAGCGTTGCGTTCACTTCGCCATCCCGGGCTAGCACCAGCCACAATCCCATGCCCGATCAAAGCACCAAGGATTCAATCCAGGGCCGGCAGCGTCCATAGGCCGCCCACGAGCCTTACGAGGGCACCAAAATCACCGGAATCAGCCAGCGTCACCACATGCATTCGGCTTGCATCTCCGCGGTTCGGGTGTTTGTCTGACCTGAGGGACGTTCCAACCGCATGCGCCTTGCTAGTCAATTCGCTTTGAGCCTCGTCCTGCTAGCCGTCGCTGCTACCGAAGCCCGCGCCTCGCCGGGCTGTGACTGCGCGTACGAACGCTCACCCGAGCCGGACGCCACGGACAACACGCCGCCGACCTACGACAGCCTCACGGTGATCACAGATCCGGACGAGACGTTCTATCTCTGTGACACGGCGTGGATCTTCGGTATCCAGCCCTACGGCTTTGATGACGACTCGACGGCGGTCGAGGACCTCGCCCTGCGGGTCTACGTCTGGGGACCCGGCGAAGACGACGCTGTTGCTTCGACAACCGCGTATCTCACGGATCATGGCGACTATCTTTTTGGCTGCCCACTCGAGGAGGCCACTACGCCCGGCTGCGTTCCAACCGTGAGCAATGCCGGGCCTGGTGTTTTCGATGCGGTCATCACCGTCGTTGATGCGAGCGGCAACGAAAGCGAGCCAACGAACTTCTTGGACTTCGAGTTCACCCAGGTCGAAGGCGCAGGCATCTATGGCTGCCAAGGAGCGCCGGCCCCGGCTTGGGTCGGCCTGGTCTCGCTCCTCGCGCTCATCGGACGCCGGCGTTGGAATCGGGGCCGAAGGGCTCGAGGCCCCTACTCCGCCCGGGATCGAGTCGACCGCTGAGGCGCTCTCCAAAGACGCTGCAAAGAGCGAGCGGAGCGAAGATCGGAGGCCGCAGCGAGCGGTCGCCGCAGTGAGCGGCTGCCCGGTGATTGACTGGCTACGTCGTCGGGTGCGTTGACAAGCTAGGTGTGGTGCAACATAGCGCCCGCAGTGGGGTACCCATGAAACGACAACTGATTCTTCTCGCTTTGGTGGTTGCGGTCACGGGCTGCGGCAATCCGCGGCCGCACGATGGCACAGGTGGCGCGGGGAGCGGCGCTGGCGGCGGCGATGCGCATCAAACAGGTGGCGGCGATGCGCTCCCCGGCGCCGACGCCACTCCTTGCGACGAGCAGGATCCAGACGACTGCACCATCGGCGAGATCTGCGACGGTGGCATCTGCCAGCCGGTGATCTGCGATGCTGAGGTCGATCGCGTCTGTCTCGATGACCACACGGCCGGGCTCTGCAACCTTCGCGGCACCGATTACGACGCGTCGCCTTGCCTGCTCGACCGCAGCTGCAACGACCTCGGCCCGATCCTCTGCACCGCGCCGCTCTATTGCACGCCCGAGGATCTTCGCTGCCAGGACGATCACGACACCCCAGAGCGGTGCGACGCCGACGGCCTCGAGTGGATCCCCCTGGCCACCTGCACCTCTCAGGGCCTTCCCAACGGCTGCTTCCAAGGCCAATGCCTCACCAAGTGTGCGCAAACCGTCCGCACCCACAGCTACATCGGCTGCGAGTACTGGGGCGCGGATATCGGCAACCACTTCTCCGAGGCGGATGACGAGTTCGCCTTTGCCTTCGTGGTCTCCAACACCGATCCGGACGACACCGCGACCGTGACTCTTTCAACCGAGCTGACCGTGGTCGATACGGCGGTGGTGGAGCCAGGGCAGCTCGGGCTGTTCGAGATCCCGCCGGTGCGACCGCGGCACAACAACGGGTCCGGGTTGCGCTACACCGCCTATCTCATCGAGAGCGACATCCCGATCGCCGCCTATCAGTTCAACCCGCTGGAGACCGCCGCTTACGACACCTCCGGGGACGTGACCGCCCTGGCCGCCTCCACCGACGCTTCGATGCTGCTGCCGGCCCACGTCCTCGACGATCGCTACGCGGTGATGGCCTGGGAGCAGACGCCGGTGCAGGGTGTGCCGGTCTGGGATCCTGGGCGCTACACCGGCGGCTCGTTGATCGCGGTGGTCGCCACCGACGAGCCGGTGACGGTCACCATCACGCCGACCGCCTTTCCGGGGCTCACTGGGACCGTGGCCGGGCTGCCGGACTTTTCGGTCAATCAGCCTACCGTGCTCGAGCTGTATCCGTTTCAAGTCCTGCAGCTCAACACCCTGATAGACGGGGCCGACTACACCGGCACCACGATCACCGCTACCGGT
>JAUUZB010001035.1 GCA_030590185.1 Deltaproteobacteria bacterium | reverse complement strand
GGGGGGCGCCACGTCGATGGCCGCGCCCCAGACCGCGACCACGGGGGGCTGGTTGGTGATGGACTCGAGGACCAGGACCGTGACCGAGGCGGAGTCGGTTTCCCCCCGGGCATCCTCGACGGTCAGGGTGACGGTGACCTCGCCGAGTTGATTGTAGGTGTGGGAGACCTCGGATCCGGCTGAGCTGAGCACGGTGCCGTCGCCAAAATCCCAAGCGTAGTTGGCGATGCTGCCCTCCGGGTCGCTGCTATCGCTGCCGTCGAATTCGACGGGAGTCCCCAGCTCGGCGTTTCGCGATCCGCCCGCGATCACCGCCTCCGGCGGATCGTTGGGGTTCTCGGACAGGTTGTCGTCGCCGCAGGCTACGGCGAGGCAAAGGGGCAACGCCCAGGGCACCAGGGATCGTCGATGGTTCACCAGCAGCTCCTCTGTCAGACCGTAGCCACGAAGGGGCGCAACTTAACAAGTGGTTTTCGAGGCTGTCAACGCGACAACTCGGTGTCACCGTCCCCTGGGGGCCGGAGTCAGGTCCCCTTGGGCGGCCACGGCACGATCGCCGAGACCCGCCGCACCCGCTCGTCGTACCCCGGCCGCCGCGCCAACATCCGCCGGTCGATCAACGGCACGCTGACCGCGGTGAACAGGAGCACCATCACTAGCGGACCCGCGATGGTCCACCAGTGGTCCAGCGAGGCGGCGAGCGCGAAGAGGAACAGCCCCCACCAGAACAGGAGCTCCCCGAAATAGTTGGGGTGACGCGACCAGGCCCACAGGCCGGTGGTCAGGGTCGCGCCGGATGGTTCGTTTTGGACCACGAAGCGTCGCAGTTGGCGGTCAGCGGTTGCCTCATACCAGATCGCCATCGCGGTCACCGCCACGGCCACACCGTCGAGCCACCCGAGGGGCGCCGTGGACACCGCCAGCGCTGGGTATAGGGCGAGGCAGCCGAGAAAGACCACCACGGTCGGCATCAACTGCAGGGCGACGAAGCTCGCCGGCCAAAACCAACGGCCGGTCTTGGCGCGAACATCGACGTAGCGCCAATCCTCGTGGCGCAAGCCTCGCCAGCCGCGCAGCCAATTGAACGTGAGCCGGGCGCCCCACAGGCAGACCAACCCCGTGACGATGATCTGGCGAGCCAACGGCACCTCGGGGAGCGCGACCCCGAGGACGTAGAAAGAGGCGATGAAGGCGGGCGCCACGCTCCAATAAGGGTCGTAGAAGCTGGTGTTGTTGAACGCCCGGCCGAAGCCGAACACCACCACGGTGCCGGCGAGATCCGCGACGCCGACGATCACCAGCGGGTGGTGGTCGCGCAGCAGCCAACCGCTGCCGGCCGCCGCAGCGATGGCCGCGAGATAGGTGACGGCCACCCAGACGACCGCCCCGGCCCAGGCGCTCTCCCGGGGTAGACTTTGGGGCTGGGTGCCAGCCGAGCTGCCCTCGGCATCGCGGTGCGATGAAACTCCGCTGCTCATCAGTACCCCGGCATCTTGAGCGGCCAGTTGGAGGCGACGGTGCCGCCGTCGATCTCGTAGACCTTGCCGGTGATCCAGCTCGCCGCTGGGGAGGCGAGGTAGAGCGCCGCGAGTGCGATGTCTTCGACGGTGCCGAGGCGACCCAGGGGTGTCATCGCCTCCATCTGCTCCTTGAGGCCGCCGCTAGCGAGAAACGGTGCTAGCGCTTCGGTCTCCACTGCACCTACCGCCAGGGCGTTGACCCGCACCTTGGGCGCGAACTCGTGGGCCATGAGACGGGTCATGTGATTGAGCGCCGCCTTGGCCGTGCCGTAGGCCACGAAGCCGTTCTCCACCAGGTGGGAGAGCGCTGAGGAGATGTTGACGATGGCGCCGCCCTCGACCTTGACCATCCGGGCGATGACCTTTTGCGAGAGCAGGAAGGCGGAGCTGACGTTGAAGTGGAAGGCCTCCTCTAGCTGCTGCTGAGTGGTGTTCAGGGCGAGGGATGGGAGGGTGCCGCCGGCTACGTTGACCAGGAGATCGATGCGGTCGAAGCGATCGAGGGTTTGTTGGATGACGTTGTCGAGCTGATCGGCGTCGTTGACGTCGCAGCGCACGGCCAGCGCCTCGGCACCGAGTGCTTCGGCGTCGGTAGCGGTTTTGGTGAGTTGATCCTCGGTGCGCGCGGTGCAGACCACCTTGGCGCCGGCCTCGGCGAAGGCAAGGGTCACGGCGCGACCTATGCCGCGGCCGCCGCCGGAGATGATGGCGACTTGATCGGTGAGCTTGAAGCGGTCGAGTAGCATGGGGGCTCCTAGGGCGAGGGCGGGGGTCATGCATGGTTGGGGTTGGGTGTGTCAACTGGGGGGATGGTGGGGGGGTGGGATTTTTTGGGTGGGATTTTTTGGGTGGGAGTCGGTGTCCTCTGGGGCGGTGGAGTCACGTCGAGTCTGAGTTGCCATTGAGTGGAATGGGAGATCGCAGGCTGGTGAGGGGGGTGCTGAGGTGAGCCGTGGCGGTGGAGGTATGGAGTTGCCTCGCGCTTCGGCCCGTCCTTTTTTGGCACAGGGTCCTCGGGTGCTGAGATGAGGCCGAAGTGCGGGCGTTTTGAGGATGCGCGGGGTGGCGAGGGCTTGAATATTTGGCGCGCTGAGCGGGGGCGGAGTGCTGCGAAGAGGCGGAGGAGCGAAGGGACGGCGAGGCGCTCAGGCAGGCGGGCAGGCGCAAAAGTACTTTTGGGGCCCGCTGGGGCTGGTTTTCCGGCATTTTGATGAGAAATGTCTTGACGGGTTCTCGGGCTATTTCGACCCTCGCTCGGAGTTGGCCCACAGCGGCGCCGTGTGCGCGCCCAGAAGCTCGGTGAGGGGTTTTGGTTTTCTGTCCAACCCTAGGGATGTTGCGTTTCTAGAAATGCCTTCAG
>JAUUZB010000159.1 GCA_030590185.1 Deltaproteobacteria bacterium | reverse complement strand
GAGACGTGGGGCAGCAACTCGAGGGCATGCAGCACGTGGCCAACGTTCCCAGCGCCGAGCGCCTCGTGCAGGGTCTTGATCGTACCTTCGTCGGAGATCTGGAAGCCGGCGTCGGCAAAGTTGAGCCGCCGGCGTTGTAGGGTTTGCAGCAGGCTCTTGAGATACTCCCGCCGCAAGAAGACCAACGCCACCACCCAGGTGATCAAGGCGGCGCCGACCAACCAGCTCAGCTGGAAGACGTTGATGGTGAAGCCGAGAGACAAGCCGATGAGCTTGTCGAGCTGACCGACCAACAGCGCCATGAGGAAACCGGCGACACCGACCGAGACAGGTTTGAGGATGCCGTCAATGGTGGCTTTGGCCTTGCCCCGTATCTCGCTGGGCACCGGCAGGTAGAGCAGCTGCAGGGTCGAGTCGTTGACGGTGTAGCGCAGCACGTTCTCGCTGCCCTTGGTGAAGGTGGCGGCGGTGAGGTAGGCGAATACCCCGAAGACGATGGTGCCGGAGCCGAGGATCATGCAGAGCGGCAACAACACCAGGGCGAACAGCACGCCGAAACGTTCCAGGATCCGGGAGGTGGCGGTGAACTGGATGACGGCGGCGATCAGGCCGCTGAACAGGAAGAAGTCGCCGAAATAGGCGCCGCGGGCATCCTTGGCCGCGATGAAATCACCGACGATCGACTTCCATTGATAGTCGACCATGGTCGAAACCATGTAGGTCAACACCACCACCACGGCGATCAGCCGCACGTGCCAGGTGCTGAACACCGCCTGGGGGCGACCGGCCTTCTTGGCGCCCTTGCGTTTGCTCGGTGCGCGGTCCTTTGCCGCCACCAGCTCGTGGCGGGCGACGCGGCCCATGTACTGCACCGCCACGACGCGGGCGGCCAGACAACCGGCGATCACGAACAGGAGGTTCTCGGTGCCGAGGGTCTTGACGAAGCCCCGCACCACCAGACCGAAGGCGACGTTGGCGAGCACCGCGCCACCGCCGATGACCGCGAACAGTCGCTTGGCCTGACGGGAGTTGAACACCTCGGCGAACAGGCTCCAGGCCTGGACGATGGAGATGGTGCCGATCACCTCGGCCCAGACCAGGAAGGCCCAATAAACGATGTGTTTGGTCTCGGCGAAGAAGCCTCCCCCCTCGGTCTCGGCCCACTCGACGTCGAGCAGCACGCGAAAGCCGAGGGTCACCAGGGTGGCGATGATCAGGGTGATGGTGTTGGTCTGATCCCGCCGCAGCCTGCGCTCGACCCGCGCGTAGCCAATCATCACCGTCGAAACGGTGATCGCCACCGCGATGTAGGTGAGCGGCAGCTGTTCCTTGTAGTTGGGGATCTCGAGGAACAGGGTGGAGGTGGTGATGCGGGCGAGGATGAAGGCGCCAATACTCGTGAAGAGATAGGCGAAGGCCAGACTGGTCTTGGCCATCTCCTCGGGGCGGATCTTCAGGGCGTCCTGGATGAAGGTGACGATGAGGCGCATGGTCGAGAAAGTAACACCATGACCGGGCGGCGGCAATCGAGGCTTCCCGGTTGATCCGGAGGCATCGGTGGAGCAAAAGGAAACGCCGGAGCAGCCATGTATGTCGATTCCCATTGCCACCTCGAGCGCAAGCACTTCGCCAACGATGAGGGCAGAGATGAGAACGACAGTGATGAAATCGACGCGGTGATCACCCGCGCCCACGCCGCCGGGGTGACCACCATGATCACGGTGGGCGCATCGGAGATCGTGGCCGGTGCCGAGGAGGCCATCGCGCTTGCCGAGGGCCACGGGTCCATCTGGGCCACGGTGGCCATCCACCCCCACGAGGCCCACTTGGCAACAGACGCCCATATTAAGGTGGTGCGCGACCACCTCGCCCACCCGAAGGTCGTGGCCCTGGGCGAGATAGGTCTCGATTATTATTACGATTTTTCCCCAAAGAACGCCCAAGTCGAGCTCTTTCGGCGGTTTTTGGAGATTGGCCGGGACGAGGACGTGCCGGTGATGTTGCACGTCCGGGAGCCGGAGGCGCACAACGACTGTGTGCGCCTGATCGACGAAGTCGGGCTGCCGGCCAGCGGCGGGGTGGTGCACTGTTTCAGCGCCGGACCGGACGAGGCGCGGGCCTATCTCGACCGCGGCATGCACCTCTCTATCCCGGGGATCGTGACCTTCAAAAACGCCGACGAGCTGCGCGCCGCCGTGGCGCTCACGCCCATGGACCGGTTGCTGATCGAAACCGACGCACCCTACCTCGCGCCGGTCCCGCACCGCGGCAAACGCAACGAGCCGAGCTTCGTGCCGGCCACCGCAGCGGGGGTTGGCGAGGTCAAGGGGGTGAGCGGCGAGGAGGTGGGGCGGATCGCGGCACGAAACACCCGGCGGTTGTTCCGGTTGCCGGGCTGAGACGTGACTCCGGACGGGCTATTGAAGCAGATCCTGAGCCCGGGCCTCGTCGTTCGGAAACAGATCCCTGGGCACCGACCCCTTGCCCAACCGCACGCGAACCATGTAGCGCGCGCAGCTCTCGGGCGTGCCCTTGCACATGGTCCGCTTGTAGAGCGTGGCGGTGCCGGGCATCGATTCGAGCTGATCGTTGAAGAATGGACAGTGGGTCAAGAATTCGCAATCTGACATGAGGCCCCCGGTTCACCGGTGCCAACCGTGGCTCCGGTCCCAGAGGTTGGCGCCTACCGCCAACCCACCCCTTGATACGGCGCGATCTGTCCGGCTGTTCAACGCCTCCTCCGGCGCAGCCTTGCCGCCGCGCCGCTCCTCGGCTAAGTGTGACCCGAGGTTCAACGTGAATCGGAACAGCATGCACGCACGAGTTTTCTTACCCTCCTCACACCTCGCCCTGCGCGGCCTCGCCCTGGCCGCCGGCCTGCTCCTGGTCACCAGCGCGGCCTGCAAGCCCCAAAAACCACCGACCGTTGGCATCAAGACCTCCGACGGCACGGTGGTGGAGCCCCCACCGCCGCCACCGCTCGAGGATGAGATAAAGGCCACCACCATCGCTGAACAGGCCGGGGAGCTCGAGGGTGGCGGCCAGACTGAAGCGGCCAGCGTCAAACGAGACGAGCTAGCCGAGAATTTCCCGGGCACCGCCGCCGGCGCCACGGAGCTCGAACGCCGCGCCATCGCAGCGGCCGCGGCCGGGAGGATTTCTCTGGCGGTGGAGCTCTACGAAAAACTCTTGGTGAACCGGCCGACCTTCGAGCGCGCCCGGGCCGTGCGCATCGCCTACGGCGAGCTACTGATCATGGTCGGGCGCGACGCCGACGCGGTGGAGATCCTGCGGCCGATCTTCGACAGCAGCGGCGGCGCCGAGCAGGTAGCGCTCGGTCAGGTGTTGGTCTCGGCGTTGGCCCGCTCCGAGCAGGCCCGCGAGGCGCTCGAGATTCAGGTCGCCCTGCGCGACAACAGCGAGCTCAGCGCCGCCGAGAAGACGAAAATCAATGCCTCGGCCCGCGCCATCGTGGCCAAGCAGCTCGCCTTCTCCGACGCAGAGAAACTCTGGCTCGACGTGAACGAGCGCCAATCATGGTCGTTCCTGCACCCGATCCTCGCCTTCAAGCTGGCCAAGATTTACTACCACACCCGCGACTACGAACGTTCGGAGAAGATGCTCAGCCTGGTGGTCGATCGCTACGCCGACAGCGAGTTCGTAGGGCAGGCCCGCGATCTGCGCGAGCGGCTCGAGAGGCGCTTTGAGGTCAACCCACGGGCCATCGGCGTACTCCTGCCCCTGTCCGGGCGGTTCAAGCAATATGGCGAGCGGTCCCTGGCGGCCATCAAGCTCGTCTTTGGCGCCGACGAGTATGTCGAGCTGGTGATCAAGGACTCGGAGGGCGACCCGACCACGGCGAGCCGGGCGGTCGAGGAGCTCGTCCTCGAGCACCACGTCCTCGCCATCATCGGACCGCAGTTCTCCAAGACCTCGATGGCGGCGGGGCTCAAGGCCGAGGAGCTCAGCGTTCCGATCTTCGCTCTCTCCCACCGGGTGGGGCTGCCGGAGATCGGACCGTACGTCTTCCGCCCGGTCTTGACGATTAAGGCCCAGGCCGAGGCGCTCGCCAAGCTCGCCTTTGAAGAGCTCGACATGTCGCGCTTCGCCATTCTCTTTCCGCGCAACGGCTACGGCCGAGAGTTCGCCCATGCCTTTTGGGACGCCGTCGATAGCCGCAAGGGAGAAATCCGCGGCATCGAGTCCTACGAGCACGACCAGACGACCTTCACCGCCGAGGTCCAAATGCTGGTCGGTCGTCATTTCAACTACGCCCGGCCGGAATACACCGCCAAGCTGTGGGAGCTGCGCGCCCTCAAGCTCCCCTCCCATCGTTTCAAGCGCGCCCTCATCGATTACGTCAAGACCATGCCTCCGGTGGTCGACTTCGACGCCATCATCATCCCGGACTCGGGGCGCAACGTGGCGTTGATCGCACCGGCGGTGGCGGCGCAGGACATCGTGCTCACCCGCGACCCGAAGATGCTCAAGACGATCAAGAAGACCCTCGGCGGTCACACCCTCAACCCGGTGACCCTGATGGGCGGCTCGACCTGGAACACCACCCAGATGCTCAACAGCTGCGAGCGCTACTGCGAGGAGGCGATCTTCGTCGACGGCTACTACCCGGACAACCCGGATCCCAAGGTGCGTGACTTCATCTCGAAATTCCGCGCCGCCACCGAGACCGAGCCCTTCCTCAGCGACGCTCAAGCCTATGACACCGCCAAGCTGCTGCACTGGATCATCGAGACCTCCCGGCCCAAGTCCCGCGACACCCTGCGCAAGCTGCTGCTCGAACAGTCGACCTTCAAGGGTGTCACCGGCCCGTTGCGGTTCGATGAGAAGGGGGAGGCAGTCAAGGAGCTGTACCCGCTGACCATCAAGGAGCGCGAGATCCGACTCTGGGTGAAGCCCGAGGAACCGCCCACCGGATGACCGACGACCCGCAGGCGCCCGAGGGCGACCGGCCCAACCCTGCCGAGCCACCGGCTGAGCCCGCGGATCACGAGATCGGCACGGTCGAGCTGGCGGTGGACCCCACCGGGGAGGCAGACCTTGGAACAGACTCGCCGCAGGGGCCGGCCGACGCGCCGACTCGGCCCAGCGATGCGGCCGAGGAACACCCGGCGGTGCGTCGTCGCGGCGGTCTCGCCCTCCATCTGGTGTTGCTGCTGTTGACCTTCCTGTCCGCCGCCTGGACCCAGCTCGCGGTGCCGGAGCGTGGCCCATTCTGGGACAACCTCCAGGACTCCGTCACCGACCCGCTGCGCCTCTGGCACGCCGCGATGTTCGCCGGCACCCTCGTGGCGATCCTGATCGCCCACGAATTTGGGCACTACCTGACGGCGCGGGCCAGCGGCGTACGACAATCGCTGCCCTACTTCATCCCGGCGCCAACCCTGCTCGGCACCCTCGGGGCGGTCGTCCTGTTGCGCAGTCAACCCCGGGATCGCGGCCAGCTGCTTTGGGTTGCCGTGGCCGGTCCATTCGTCGGCCTGATGCCGGCCCTAGCCGCGACCATCTGGGGCCTCGGCCACTCGACGGTCTCCCTGGGGCCGGAGCCCGGACAGACCTACGCCCTGGGCAGCTCCCTGCTCTTCGCCGGACTACAGTCCCTGTTCGGACCGGACAACCCGAGCATCGCCCTGCACCCAGTGGCCTTCGCCGGCTGGGTCGGCCTGTTCGTCACCTCTCTGAATCTGATCCCCGCAGCTCAACTCGATGGCGGGCACATCGCCTACGCCTTGCTCGGCAAGCGGCAGAGACGCTTGGCGGTCTTCGTGGTGGCCGGGCTCGTGCTGCTCGGGGTGACCTCCGCCCTCGGCACCGGACCGCGCTCCGGCTCGGGCGGGCTGGTGTGGCTGCTCTGGGCAGTGCTGTTGTTCGTGATCGGGCTTCAACACCCGCCGGTGCGGGACGAGGCGCGGCCCCTGAGCAAGGCCCAGCTCGTGGCCGGAATCTTGGCCATGGCGTTGTTCGTGGTGACCTTCGTGCCGTTGCCGATCTCCTCGGCCGATCCGGACGTCAGCGCCGATCCCGACAGCGAGGTATTCCTGTTGCCGCCCCCTGACCCGCGCCACGCCGAGGAACCGGCACTCCGCCCCGGCGCCCCCTGGCCCGCCGAGGAGTTCGAGCTCTAGCCTTGACCGCCGAGGAACATCCCCCGGGCCCGGGCCCGCCCCCGCCCGAAGCGATCGCGGCGTTCTTTGCGCCGGACGGCCCCCTGGCCCGCAGCCTCGAGGGCTACGAGGAACGACCGGAACAAGCGGCCATGGCCCAGGCGATCGTCGCGGCTGTCACGGCTGGCGAGAAGCTGGTGGTCGAGGCCGGCACCGGCGTCGGCAAAACCCTGGCCTACCTGCTGGCCGCGCTGCAGAGCGGCCTCAAGACTGTCGTCTCGACTGGCACCAAAAATCTCCAGGAACAGATCCTCCACAAGGACCTGCCCATCCTCGAAGCGGCCACCGGCCACACCTTTGACGTCGTGGTGATGAAAGGCCGCAGCAACTACCTGTGCGAGGCCCGGTTCGTACGGCTCACCCAACAGCTCGACCTCCCCGGCGTCGCGTGCGTGGTCCAGGATCGCCACCTGCTCGGTCGCGTCGCCAACTGGCGCAACGAGACCGAGAGCGGCGATCGCGCTGAGCTCACCAGCCTCCCGGACAGCTCCCCATTGTGGCGGGAGCTGACCGTGACCTCGGAGCAATGCACCGGCCGGCGCTGCTCGGAGTTTGAGCGTTGCTGGGTGACTCGCGTTCGCCGCAGGGCTCAGGAATGCGAGCTCCTGATCGTCAACCACTACCTCTACTTCGCCGACGCGGCCCTTCGCCAACGCGTCGCAGACCCCAGCACCGGTATCCTGCCCCCCCATGACTTGGTGATCTTCGACGAGGCCCACGAGCTGGACGAGATCGCGGCGCAGTTCTTTGGCTACCAATTCTCAGACCGACGGGTGCAGGATCTATGTGGCGACGTGCGCCGCGCGGTGATGGCCGAGGCGGCCCTGCGCGACCAACTCGAGCCCCAGCTGCGTGAGTTGGAGCGGCGCACCCGCGGACTACTCGACGCCCTCCCCCGCGGCACCGGACGGCGCCGCCTGCGCCGAGCCGACATCAACGACACCGTGACCGGGCTCTACGGGGGGGTGGAGGATGCCTTCGGGCGCCTCGAGGCTACCCTCTCCCGGCTCGAGATCGACGAGGTGCGAGGCCTCGAGCGCCGGGTCGCGGAGCTCGCCGCGGAGCTCGCCTTCATCCTGTTTCAACCGGCGCGCACCTCTACCCTCGGCGAGGTGGAGCTGGTGTTGGAGCGCGATCCCCTCGACCAACGGCCCGACTCGGAGGCCAGCGGCGAGGATGACAGCCGAGTGCCGTTCGTTCGTTTCACCGAGTCTACGCAGCGCACCCGCACAGCGGTCGCCCG
>JAUUZB010000341.1 GCA_030590185.1 Deltaproteobacteria bacterium | reverse complement strand
CTCGTCGGTGAAATGGGGCGTTAGGATCGGCTGAATCAGGGCGGACCTCGCGACGATCCCCCGCGACCGGCAGAGCCTCACCGCGTCGAGTCGCTCCGCCATGGGCGCGGCATTCGGCTCGAGCAACCGGCGCAGGCCGTCCGGCATGATCGACACGCTGGTGTTGAACTGCATCCACGGCGCGAGCCGCTCGAATAGGCTGACGATGCTCTCGCCACCATGCTCGGCTTCGAGCTGATGAACACCGGCCTTGGAGGCAACGAAGAGCCGAGCCCCCGACTCCGGGTGCCGCTCGAAATGGGCGATGAAGGCCCGCAGGATCCCGTGGGCCACGCCTGTCTGCAGGGTCGCCTCCTGCAGCGCCTCGGTCTTGGGCGAGAAGTAGAAGAAGTGCGGCTCGCGGTGATGCGCCTCGAGCGCCCGGGCGACGACCTCCGCGTAGTTGGACCAGACGGTGATCTCCTGCTCGTGTGAGCCGTCGGTCACCAGGCAGTAGAGGCAACCGACGTGGCAGCCCACCGCTGGGTTGAGCTCGAGGGTCAGGGTCGGGCAGGCGCCGGTGTAGTTGTGGATCTCGAGATCGAGCTCAAGGTCGGCCCGATCGAGGACCACCCGGGACCGCGGCACGAGGTTGCCGTTGCGCAAGCGCCGCTGGAGGTTGTGCGACCCACGACTCAACCCGGCCAGGGTCCTCTCGTTGGGCACGACCTCGACGCCGAGGGCGGCCAGATAATCCCGGTCGATGATCTCTGGCGTGAAGCCCTCGAGGTCATCGAGCGACGCTGACGTGCCATGGTGGCGTTCCAGGTCGACCTCCTGGCCCATGGCCGGCGAGACCGAGCCAAAGGCCTCGTCGATGCGCCGCGCGATCCTGACCGTGTTGCCCTCGTTCATGATGGTGACGTGGTCGCTGTCGAACTCGTGGATCTCCAGGCCAGCCACCAGGTGCTCCCAGCCGAGGTCAGCGCCGACGCCGATCGGCCCCTTCTTCGACTTGAACAACACCATCTCGCCAGCGCTCGACTCGGGCCGGTAGCGCATCGCCATGGCCTTGATTTTCCGCTGGGCAGCAACCAGCCGCCTGAGGCGGCGCAGGCTCGGGATGCGGCCGAGGCTCGCGGTAACGTAGGCGATCTTGTAATCGAGGGACATGCCGCGCAGCCAGGAGAGCACGGTGCGAAAGGTGGCGATCGACACCGCCGCGACGAGTTGCCGGTCCCGAACGAAGTTGGCCGCGTCCACCAGCCCGAGGAAGGCAACCCGTTCGCCGTCACGGATCAGCTGCCTGGCCATCTCGTAGGCGATGGTGCCGCCGATGGAGTAACCGAGCAGGTGGTAGGGTCCCGTGGCCTGTTCAGCCCGCACCGAGCGCAGATAGAGCGCAGCGATATCTTCAATGGATGAGGCGCGATCGGCGATCTCCTGAGACCAGCGCAGCCCGCGCACGGATCGCGAGGCGTCGAGCTGACCAACCAGGTGGGTATAGGGCATCACGTCGCAGCTGAAATCATGGATGCAGAACAGGCTCTGTAGACTGATCCCCTGCTTCATGCGCACGATGTTGTCGATGACGTCGCCGTCGCCGTCGCCGTCGCGGTCGCCGTCGCCGTCGCCGTCGCGGTCGCCGTCGCCGTCGCGGTCGCCGTCACGGTCGCCGTCGCCGTCGTGGTCGCCGTCGCGGTCGCGGTCGCCGTCGTGGTCGCCGTCGTGGTCGCCGTCGCGGTCGCCGTCGCGGTCGCCGTCGCGGTCGCCCCGCGCACCGGCGATGGCTTGGGCGAGAGAGGCGACGGTGGGGCTCTGGAAGATCAGGGAGACCGGGAGCGTCTCTCCGTAGCTATCCTCAATCCTGGCGAAGAGTTTCATGGCGTTGAGCGAGTTCCCGCCCTGGTCAAAAAAGGAATCGGTGACGCCGATGGCGTCGTGCTTCAAAACGGAGCGGAAGAGCCCGAGGAGTTGGCGCTCGGCGTCGTTCCTGGGGGAGACCGGCTCCCGCCGCCCGCTGGAAGATCCGCGCAACTCGGCCAACGCCGCGACGTCGATCTTGCCGTTGCGGGTGAGCGGCATCTCCGGGAGGAGAACAAACTCCGCCGGTACCATGTAGCCGGGGAGCCACGTCTGGGCATGCTGCGTCAGGGCGCTTTCGATCGCGGCGCCCGGGCTACCCTTCCGATCGCGGGCATCTTCGAGGGCGCAGTAGGCGATGAGTGACCGATTGCCATCCTGGCGCGCGACCATCACGCGGCATTGTTCGACGAGCGGATGATCGAGGAGGCAACGCTCGATCTCCTCCGGCTCGACACGGAAACCACGGATCTTGATCTGTCGGTCGCGACGGCCGACGAACAGGAGACTGCCGTCCGGGCGGGCCCGGACAACATCGCCGGTGCGATAGGCGATGGCATCGTCGGCACCCTCGGCAAAGGGGTTCTCGATAAACACCTCGCGGCTCAGCTCGGGGCTATTGAGGTAACCGCGGGCGACCTGATCACCGGCGAGGAGCAGCTCGCCCGCCTCCCCCGGCGCGACCGTTTGGCCGTGCTCGTCTACGACATGGGCCCAGGTGTTCGTCGCGGGGGTGCCGATCGGGATGTCGGTCTCGTCACCGCTCACCTCATGGGCGGTCGCAAACACGCTCGCCTCGGTCGGGCCATAGGCGTTGATTAGTCGATAACTGCGTGGCGCCGGCCATGGGCGGAGCTTTTCGCCGCCGACCACGAGCAGCCGCAGGGTCGATGGTTGAACGTGGGCCCCGAAGAGCTCTCCCACCCTGGTCGGCAGAGTCGCCACGGTGATGCGGTGGTGTTCAAAGAAGCGCCCGAGCTCGTGGACGGAGCGCCGCTGAGCGGTGGGCACGATGTAGAGCGCCGCGCCTCGGGTGAGGGGTGGCAGGATCTCGGCGACCGACACGTCGAACATGAAGTTGGCAAAGGCAGCGACGCGATCCCGATCGCTCAGCTCGCAGAGCTCGGCGTACCAATGGCAATGGTTGATCACCCCCCGGTGCCGAATCATCACGCCCTTTGGCTTGCCGGTCGAGCCGGAGGTGTAGATGACGTAGGCGACGTCCTCGGGCCGGCTCTGGACCATCGTTGGGGGGGACTCGGGCGCGAGGCGTCCCGCCACCTCGAGGGTCGGCACCTCTCGAAACCGGCCAGGGGAGTCGGTGAGCATCAGCACCGCCCCGGTATCCTCCAGGATCCGGCTGACTCGCTCGGCGGGCGTGTCGGGGGTGATCGGGACGTAGGCCGCTCCGCAAGCAAAAATGGCCAAGACCGCCACCACGAAGTCGGCGGAGCGCTCGGTCACCACGGCCACCCGATCTCCGGGCCGGACTTGGTTGCGTAGGAGCTCCTCACAAAGGGCTGAGACCTCCGCCCAAAGCACGGCGTAGGTCTTCTCGCCCCGCTCGTCCACCAGGGCGATGTTGTTCGCGAAGCGCTGCGCCGCCTGCTCGAAGAGCTCCGGAAACATCTGCTGGGTACGCGGCCGGCGCCCACGGATTGCCGGCGCTGGCGCGCCACGTTGAGGATCGACGGCCAGGTCTCTGAGCCGTTCGGCGGGACGGGCGAGCGCCTCACGGGCGATCCGCTCCACCCGCGTGAAGATACGCCTCACCGCCGCCTCGTCGTAGCGCGCTATCTGGGCGTCGATCCCGAGCTGCAGGGGCGCGCTCCGGGGGCGTTGGTTGGGGTTGATCTTGATGTTGATCTCATCGAGATCCGCGCCCGGCGAGTAGCGCTCGACCGTGTAGTCACCATCGAAGCTCGGGATCTGGTTGATGATCCAGCCGAGCAGTTGTTTCGGATCGATGCCCTCGGAGCGCAGATGCTCGGCGAGGAGATCGTAAGGGTACTGCTGCCGCGACAGACAGGCGGTAGAGATCGCGTGCACGCGGCGCAGGAAGGCCTCAAAGGCGTCGTCCCCCGGGATGGGAAAACGCATCGGCAAGGTACTCACCGTCATCCCCGCCATGGTCATGTCCCGCGGGTTGAGCCGGTTGTGGTGGCCGGTGGCCAGCACGACGTCGCCGCCGAACCGGTGGTCCGCAAAGTGGAGAGCAAAGACCGCCAGAAAGAAGCGAAAGACCGTGGTCCCCTGGCCCTTGCAGAAACTCACGACGGCCGCGCTCAGCTCCGCGTCGAAATCGTGCTCGTAACGCCTGGTCGCTATGGCGCTGTCAGCCCCCGGGGGGATCGCCGAAGGGTTCGGATGTCGATCGCGGCTCCGCCCCAGCTCGAGGCCATCGAGGTGATCGTGCCAGAACTCCTCTTCCTCTCGTCTTTCGTCCGAGGCGAGGTAGGCCAACTCGCGCGCCAGAAACTCGGCGAAGGAGGGGCTCTCCCCGGCGCCCGCCCCACCGGGCCCGGCCCCGTAGGCCGCGTAGATCTCCTTGTTGAGCAGCGAGACCGATAGGGCGTCGATGTTGATGTGATGGTATTTGAAAAAGTAACCAATCCGGTCGTCCGGGAAGCGAAGCAACTCAAAGAACAGCAACGGCTCGTCGTACAACACAAAGGGACGCTTGCTCTCCTCGAGCAACGACGCCCGGTTTGCATCGACGTCGACCACCGGCAGGTCAACGTCGACCGGATCCCCGAAGTACTGCTCGCACATCAGAGATTTGGTCCGCGCCAGCCTCAAGCGCAGGGTGTCGTGCCTGCGGACCACCTCGCGAATGGCGTCGCCGAGGCGAGAGAGAGCGCTGTCCTGGCCAGGGAAGTGAATACAGCCCGCCAGGTTGCCCACCCCGGTCCCCGGATACATCAGCTCCGTGAGCCAGACGCGTTTTTGGGGGTGGCACAGGGGGAGCCGACGATCAGCCTGGGTCTTCATAGTACGTCCGCACCCGAGGTACGCGGGGGCAACCGCGTATATTCATCGTCCGCGGAGTTTCGCGTATGATGCTCGGCCGCGCAAGACAACCTGACCGAGACGGGCAGCAACGGGCGATCAACGGCGGTGAGCCAGCGACCCACATGGAGCCAGGCCCTGGCGGCCTATTCCTCATTCGCCGTACGACGGCCCGCCTGGGTCATCGGGCTAGCGATGGCTTTGGCGTTGGTGTCGGTGGGGTTTGCGTCGTCGCGCCTGAGCGTCGATGCCCGGTTGGAGGCGCTGCTCCCCCGGGACACGCCTCTGCAGCTCGCCCGTCAGGAGGCCGAGCGGCGCGTCGTCAATCGTGCCCCGCTGGTCTTGATGGTGAGCTCGAGCGACCCGGCGCTCAATCGCGAGGTCACCAAACGGATCGCCGGGCGCCTGTCAGCGTGGCCGGAGACCCGCTGGGTCACCCGTGAACGCGATCTGACCTTCTTCCTCGACCGCCGCTTGCTCTACCTTCCGGCACCGGTGTTGCGCTCCCTCGCCGATCGGATCGAGGCGCGCCTGGAGTGGGAGCGCCACGCCAAGAATCCGTTGTTTGTCTCCCTCGAAGACCGGCCCGAGCTCCCGACCGCAGAGGAGCTGCGTCCCTACTACCGCGGCTTCGAGGCGCTGTCGGGGAGCGCGGCGATCGACCTCACCCAAACGCCGAGTGGCGGCACGCCCGCGGCCCTCGGAGAGCTTTGTTCAGAGGACGGCAAGACCTGCCTGGTCAAGGCGCTCATGCGGGGCGAGCCGAGCGATCTCTCCTACGCGACGATGATCCTGCGGCGCGCCGAGCGGCTGCT
>JAUUZB010000468.1 GCA_030590185.1 Deltaproteobacteria bacterium | reverse complement strand
GAATGGCGGCGCGCACCTCGGCGAGTGCATCGGCGCGAACCCCCGGGTCCGCCACGAAGGCCGGGTCCGCCTCGGCCGCGGTCAGGAGATCCGCGGCGCCGCTGGTGGCGTAGTGCTCGAGGGAATGGACCAGCGGAACCGCCGCCGGCGCCACGGGCATCGGTACCGGGCCCGGGCAGTCGCTGCGGGTCGACCAGACGTGGGCCAGCTCGGCGAGGCCGGCCGCCTTGGCGCCGATCAGCGGCAGCGCCTCTAATCCCAGCCCGCTCAGGGGCAGAACCTCGCGTACCGTGCTGTCGAGGCCAGGCACCAACGGGTCGCCGGTGATGAAGCTCTCCCAGAAAGCCTCGGCCTCGGCGGGGGTCGCCTCGCGGATGGTGAAGGCGCCCGGCTCGACTTCCAAGCGCACGAGACTACCGAGCAGCGGCGCGATCCGCGGATCGTCGCGCGCCTCGCGCAGGGCCATGTTGGGCGTGCCGCGGTTGCGGCTCAGGACGTTGACGTGGGCGAGGGGCGTTTGGAATGCCTCGGTGATCAGCCCGCCGACCATGGGGATGTCGTTCGGCACCTCGTCAGTGATCAACACGGTCTGGCGGCCGAGGGGCGCGTCAAAGAGATCGTTGACCGACAGGAAGGTCAGGATCCCAAAGGCGATCCCTTCGCTCAACGGTTGGAAGGTCACGCCTTGGTAGGGGGCGTTCGGTCCAACGATCGGGACCTCCCCTTCGATGACGCGCATGCGATCGATTTGGCTCTGGCTCTGGGGCCGCAGGGCCCAGCGGCTCGGCTCGCTGGTGTGGGCAGCGTTGCCGAAGAAGCCGCGCCGCATCTGCTCCGGGCTGATCTGGTCGCCGGTGGTGTACTCGATGGTCCACAGGTCCGGCCCGGCGTGATGGACCATGGTGCCGAGCAGGAAGCGCCGGGTCTCCACGACGTAGTACTGCTCGGCGCTGAATTGAGACCAACCGGCCCGGAAGATTTGGCTCTCCACCGGGTCGCAGCGGTCGAGGTGGACCTCGTGGTCGATCGCCTCGCGCACGAAGGTGTAGTGCAGCTCCCAGGTCGCGCTGCTCAAGAGATGCACGACGTCGCCGGTCGCATCGCCGGCCTCCATGTCGATCACCACCTTGACCGGCTCCATGCCCACCGCCACGCCCCCTTCGGCTAGCGCAGCGAAGTCCCCCGGGGTGCGAAGGTGACGCAGCCGATCCGGGATGGGGCGCTCGGCCAACGGCTCGCAGGTGGCGTTGTCCGCCGCCGGGGTTGCGCCGAGACAGTGTTGAAAGGGACCGCTGGTGTCCGGCAGGCGCGCCAGGACAGCGTCCGCGGGCCAGGCCATGAAGTCGACCCGGTCGATGACGAGCGGGGCTAGGGGGTCCGCGACATCCCACAAGGTCACCGCCCCTTCGAAGTGCTCGGTGGCGGCAACAGCGGCGACCTGCGCGGCTTCGACGGTCGCGGCGAGGCGCTCCCCGGGACCAAGGCTGCTGGCCGGCCAGGGGATCAGGACGCACTCAGCCGGGGTGGGCCAGGCGACCCCGGGCTCGTGGGGACTCAGGCCGATTAGGTAGGTGGAGAGATCGATCGCGGTGTCAGCGGTGCTGATCACCTCGATGAAGCCGGCCGGACGCAGGGCCAACTCGTTGAGGGCGAGCGGTGCGGGAGTCGCAGGCCAGGGATCGGGCCACACATACGGCTCAAAGGTCGCGACCACCGGCAGCTCGGTCGCCGGCGGCGGCCCACAGGTGTCGCCGTTCGGGACCGTGGGGGTTGCCCAGTGGCAGAGCTCGAAGGACCCGGTCCCGTTGGGAACCCGCGCGTAGCTCTCGTTCGGTGCCATGGCCGGGAAGGTGACCCGATCGACTAGGCTGCCGCCCGCCGTCCACAGGAACAGGGTCTCACCGGCGGAGCTCAGCTTGAAACCGAGGTGATCGCTTCCCTGGGCCGGGGTGTCATCGGCCCAGAGCAGGAGGATGCCGCCCGGCTCGAGCACCTGCGCCGGCAGCAGGTGAAAGGTGTTGGCCGAATCGCTGATGCTGTAGCCGAGCAAGAAGAGCGATTCATCGCCGGTGTTGATCAACTCGATCCAGTCGTCCGTTTCGAGGGCGTCGTCGATCCAGGCGCCGTCGTTCTTCGACATCAGCTCGTTGATCTGGAGGGGGTCCGGACAGATGCCGTCGGTATCCAGGCAGAGGTCCGGGTCGCAGCCGTCGGGGTCGTCACAGGGCGGCTCCCCGGCGCAGGCGGCGACGCTGGCGAAGAGGAGGAAGGTGAGGGTGCGCGCGGTCACGGGTTGATTCTCATTATAGCCTGATCATCAAGAAGCAACATCCGCGCCAACATAGAGTTGGAGGCTCCCGTGGCAATCTGGGTCTCGCGCAAAGGCGCAAAGGCGCAAAGGGCTTGGAAACGAAGGCCTTTGCGCCTTGGCGGCTTGGCGCGAGACAATGTTCGCCTGCACCCATTTGCGTAGTTGAGCGCTGAGTCGGTCGCCATGTCTCTGTTTATTGACAGTGTCGACTCGACACAGCGTTCCGTTTTCGTTGCCAGTGGTTTGCAGCCGATCGGCCCCTGTGGCATCGAGCAGTGCCATCGAGGGAGACGGAGCGCCCCGTGACTGATCGAGAGCCCGAGAGTCCCTTCGCCTACGTTGACGAGCTGCCGCGCATCGGCCCGGGGGAGCGTTTTCGCTTTCGTTGCCACCCCGGGGTCGCCTGTTTCAACGCCTGCTGCGCCGATCTCGATCTGGTGCTGAGCCCCTACGACGTCCTGCGCCTACGCCGCAGCCTGACGATCTCCGGCGACCGTTTCATCCAGCAGTACGGCCGGATCGAGGCGGCCGCGGATTCGGGCCTGCCGTTGGTCTATCTGCGGATGCGCGACGACGCGGGGATGGCTTGTCCGTTTGTGCGTGAGCGGGGCTGCACGGTCTACGACAATCGCCCGGGTGCCTGCCGGACGTACCCGTTGGGTCGCGGCACCGGGTTGACGTCAGAGGGCGACGTCACTGAGCAGTACGTAGTGGTTCGCGAGGATCATTGTCAGGGCTTTGACGAGTTCCAGGGGGAGTGGACCATCGAGAGTTGGCTGGGCGATCAGGGAATCGAGGAGTTCAACCGTTTCAACGATCTCTTCCTGACCCTGGTGGATCGCTTTGGGCGCAGCGGCGATCCCGTGCGGCGCAGCCTGGCAATCCCGGCGGTCTTCGCGCTCTTTCAGCTCGACAGCTTTCCGGAGCGGATCAAACGGGAGCGTCTGTTCGAGAAGCTCGAGGTGTCGATCCCGCGGCGCGCCGTTATCTTGGCCGACGAATCGGAACGCCTGCGCTTCGCCATCGGGTGGGCGATCGCGGTGTTGGAGGGTGTGCTCTAGGCGAAGGCGCTTTCATTGCCCGAGTCGGACGTGAACATGCACGAGGATCGGCTCAGCTCGATCATCCGGCGCACGAAAACGATATCCGGGTCGGCCTGCAGCCCCATGATGTCGAGGTCGGACTGCGGGGCCTTGGGCACGCAATCGGCGAGTTGGCCGATCATGATCACGGTCCGGGCGTCGGCCGGGATGCGGCACAGGTCGCGCAGCTCGTCGATGTACCAGCGGGCCAGCATCACGTCGTCGTCGCCCGGCACGACGGAGATTAGGTTGAGCTCCGCCTCCCAGGTGCGCGCCAAGCGATAGGCGGTGAGCAGGGCGAGGTTGAGGTTCGACTCGGCAAAGCCGCCGCGCACGTAATCGGCGGCGGTCTGCGGTCGCAGCCACAGGTTCACCACCTTGGTGCGGCCGAGCCCCGCCTCCTCGTGCATGCCGAGCAGCATCACGCCGACTCCGAGGCGTCGCGCCTCGCTGATGAAACGCAACACCTCGGGATCTCGATGGGTGTCCCGCGGCAGACGCAAAAAGAGGATGTTCGGGCGGAAGAAGGCACCGTTGAGGGCCTGCAGGCCGGCGATGGTGCCGGCGTTGGCGTCGACGGCGTCGATGGCTGCCCAGGTGGTGAACACCTCGTTCTTGCGGAAGTTGTGGCCGAGCGCCGCGAGGCGATCCTGAAGGTTGACGGCGCTCTCGGCGGTGGCCAGCCCCATCAGCTTGATCGAACCGTCGGGGCGGCACAGGTCCACCAAAAAACGAAACTCGCCGCGCACCCGGGTCGGATTCTGGACCGGCAACATGAGATTGGGTTTCCAGGCGCGCAGGCTGTTCATCTCCTGCTTGATCACCTGGCCCGCGGCCCACTCGGCAAAAGCGGCGAAGATGCCGCTGCGCACGTCGTCGGTCTTGTGGTCCACGCCGCGCAGCAGGATCCAGAAGAAGATCGCCACCACCACCCCGACCGCGACCAAGCTGAAGGTCGGGTTGACGATGAACATCACGAAGGTCGTGCCCACGGCGCCGACCAGCGGCACCACCCAGGGGATGCGCAGGGAGGGGCGGAAGCTGGTGAGCCCGAGCTTCGCCTCCACCAGCACCACGACGTTGATCACCGCGTAGGTGATCAAGAAGAACATCGTGATCAACGGCGCCACGATGTTGAGATCGCGCAGCAGCAGGGCGATCAGCACCAGCGCCCCAGAGACGAGCAGAGCGCGTCGGGGCTCGCCATTTTTCGATATCTTGGCCAGCCAACGCTTGTTTGACAGCAGACCATCTTGGCTCAGGGCGATGAGGATACGCGGCGCGCCTACCAGGGAGGTGAGCGCCGAGGAGAGGGTGGCCCCCAATAGTCCGGCGAGCACGATCGGGCCCCACAGCGCCTTGTCGACCAT
>JAUUZB010000932.1 GCA_030590185.1 Deltaproteobacteria bacterium | reverse complement strand
GGTTCGCTCATCGGCGGAAATGTCTCTCGGGGTGGGTCCGGGTGCCGAGAGGCGCCCCGCCAGCGGTGAATTCCACGATGGGCACCATGTCATTTTTGCGATATGAAGCCAACTCCGGCGGCCGGATCGCCACCGCTGACCAAGGGCTCGGGACGTAGGTGTGTTGAAAGAGACGATAAGGTGGATCGATGTCGAGCTCGGCACTGCGATCTGTTTTTTCCTGACGCTGGTGCGCCGCTGCGTTGATCTCGTTTCTGGCGAGCGAAGAGGTCAGGCCGCGGTTTCGAAGATCCTGTTCCTCAAGCTCATCGAGCAAGGCGCCACGGTGCTGGCCGCCGCCGCCATCAACAACGCCGTCCGGCGAGTGGGGCGGGAGAACGTCTACTTTTGCGTCTTCGCGGAGAACCGCCCCATCGTCGACATCCTCGGGCTCATTCCCGCAGAGAACGTCATCGAGCTCCGTCATAGCGGCTTGATGATTTTTGCCTTCGACACCCTGCGCGCTCTGCGCCGCCTCCGCCGCGCCCGGGTTGATGCGGTGATCGACATGGAGTTCATGACCCGCGCGCCGGCGATTCTCTCCTATCTCACCGGCGCAGCTTCGCGGGTTGGCTTGCACCGCTTCACATCAGAGGCGCCCTATCGCGGCGATTTGATGACCCATCGGGTGCAGTACAATCCCTACCTCCACACCTCCGAGGCCTACAACCTGTTGGTCGACGCCCTCGATGAGGATCCCCGGGATCTACCCCTGCTCAAGGTGAGCACCCAGGAGTCAGAGGTGCCGCCGCATCGCCTCGTGGTGACGAACGATGACGCCTCCCGAGTCTGGGGCCTGCTCGAGCACGAAGGGCTGGCGAGCTTCGCCGGGCCGTTGGTGGTGCTCAATCCCAACACCGGTGATCTCCTGCCGCTTCGCACCTGGCCCAGGGACCGCTTTGTCGAGCTCGGCCAAAGAATTCTCGCCAACCATCCCGGCGTCACCTTAGTGGTCACCGGTGCGGAGTCGGAACGGCAGGAGACCGAGAAGGTCTGCGAGCGCATCGGCTCGGAACGCGTGATCTGCGTGGCCGGCAAGACGACCCTCCGCGACGTCATGGTGCTCTACTCCATCGCTGACGTCCTCGTCACCAACGACAGTGGGCCGGGCCATTTCGCGTCGATGACCGGCATCGACAACATCGTGCTCTTTGGCCCAGAGAGCCCGCAACGTTTCGGCCCCCTAGGCGAGCGCAGCCACGCGATCTGGGCGCGTCTCGCCTGCAGTCCCTGCGTCACGCCCTACAACCATCGCTTCTCACCCTGCACCGACAATCGCTGCATGCAGGTTATCGAGGTGGATGAGGTGTATCAGCGGGTGGTCGCGAGCCTCGCGTCGCGCCGCCTGCGCGGCGGAGAGGCCGAGGTGCGAGGTACCGGATGATCGTTGTCACCGGCGGCGCGGGCTTTATCGGCAGCAACATCATCCGCGGCCTCAATGCCCGAGGCAGAGCGGACATCCTCGTCGTCGACAATCTCAAAGCGGGCGACAAGTTCAAAAACTTCGCCAGCGCTGCCATCGCTGACTACATCGACAAGGACGACTTCGCGCTCCTGCTCGAGCGCCGCGACGCCTCCCTCGACGCCATCGAGACGGTCTTCCATCAAGGTGCCTGCTCCGACACCACCGTCCACGACGGCCGCTACATGATGCGCAACAACTACGAGTACTCCAAGCGCATCCTGGAGCTCGCCCAGCGCCTGGCGGTGCCGATGATCTACGCGTCGTCGGCCGCGGTCTACGGCGCCGGCCAACTCTTTGAAGAAGAGCCGGCCTGCGAGGCGCCGCTCAACATCTACGGCTATTCCAAGCTCCTCTATGACCAACGGGTCCGGCGAACCCTCGGCAACCCCCGCGCCCAAATCGTTGGACTGCGCTACTTCAACGTCTATGGCCCCGGCGAGGGTCACAAGGGCCCCATGGCCAGCGTCGCGCTGCAGCTCCACCAGCAGCTCACCGCCACCGGCCGCGTGCGGCTATTCGCGGGCAGCGGTGGTTTTGGCGACGGCGAGCAGCGTCGAGACTTCGTTCACGTCGACGATGTGGTCGCGGTCAATCTCTGGTTTTGGGAACACTCGGATCGAAGCGGCATCTTCAACGTCGGCACGGGGCAGGCCAGCACCTTCAACGACGTCGCCGAGGCTGTCTTGCGGTTTCACCAACGAGGAGAGCTCGAGTACATCCCCTTCCCCGAGTCGCTACGCGGTCGCTACCAGAGTCACACCGAGGCCGACATCTCGAAGCTGCGAGCCCAAGGGTATGCGAGCTCGTTTCGGTCGGTGGCGAACGGTGTGGCGGCATACCTCGAGACGATTTGTGAACCAGGGGAGTAGATGAGCATCGCCAGCGCCTTCGACGAGCACCAACGTGTCCTGACGGACAGCCTGGCGGTTTTGCCGGCCGTTCTCGATCAGGCCGCGCAGATGCTGATCGACACGTTGCGCGCCGGCAAGAAAATTTTGGTCTGCGGCAACGGCGGCAGCGCGGCCGATGCGCAACACTTTGCGGCTGAGCTCGTGGGTCGCTTCGAGGCCGACCGCCGTGGCCTCGCTGCGGTGGCGCTCACCTGCGACACCTCGACCCTGACCGCGATCGCCAATGACCATGGTTTTGTCCGCGTCTTCGCCCGGCAAGTCGAGGCGCTCGCCCAAAACGGCGACACGCTCCTCGCCATTAGCACCAGTGGGCAGTCGCCGAACGTCTGCGCGGCGAGCACGAGTGCCCGGGCGATGGGCTGCAAGGTCATCGCCTTGACCGGCCGGGACGGCGGTGACCTCGCCAGAGAATGTGATTGTGAGATCCGCGTGCCGTCGAATACCGTGGCCCGCATTCAAGAGATTCACGTGCTGTGCCTGCACGCCTTGGCCAAAGAGATCGAGGTAACGACCGTGCGGGCCGAGGCGGCCGACGCGACATGAACGAACGCCAGCGCACGCGTGAAATCGGATCGGTGTTGCAGGATTTTGGGGGCACCCGGGTTTGGGTCGCCGGCGATCTCATGCTCGACGAATACGTCGCCGGCCCGGTCACCCGCATTTCCCCCGAGGCGCCGGTGCCGGTCGTCGAGGTTCAAAAGAGCTTCAACCGCCTCGGCGGCGCGGCCAACGTTGC
>JAUUZB010000060.1 GCA_030590185.1 Deltaproteobacteria bacterium | reverse complement strand
TATTGTGAAGATACCGCCGACCCGGACACCTGCGACACCTTCCCGAACCCAGGCAACTGCGAATACCTCGAGGTCGTCATCGATCCAGAGACCGGCCGGACCTGTGAGGCCTGTCTCGACGCCGAGCTAGAGAGCAGGACCAGCGGTTGCGCCTACACCAACGTCGATTGCACCGTGGTCACGGCTCCGGATCCGAACTGCGTGGTCTGCGCCTACATCGGTGGTGCGGTGATCTATTCGAGCTGCGATCCCGAGGCACCGGAGTGTGTCGAGTACAGCGATCCGGCAAACCCTGACGGTTGTGAGATTTGTTACGACGCCTCGGGTCGACCGGTCTACAACACCTGCCCGATCGACTGCGGCAGCGTGGCCTGTCCCGAGGTGCTCTGCGAGCCTGGGTTCGAGCAGGTCCTCGCGCCCAACGACTGTTGCCCGGCCTGCATCCCGACCGAGTCCTGTGACGAAGAGGTCTGCGCCTTCTCCGGCTACGCCATCCCTGACTGTCCCGAGGGTACGGAGCTGATGCGTGATCCGGCCGACTGTTGCTACTACTACTGCGAGGGCAACGTTTGCCCGGACGAGCCCATGGGACCGGACGGTACGATCTCGAGCTGCCCCCTCGGTTACGAGTGGGTGAGCGATTTCCCGGAGTGCGGTCAATGCGTCCCGGTGCCCAGCGAAGAGATCCTGTGCCTGAGTTGGGAGCAATGCGCAGAGGGCTACCTCTGCACCAACGCCCTCGGCGAATGCCTGCCGGATCCAGATTGTACGGCGGATGACGGGAGTTGCCTGGCCTATGACGTCTGCTACGGCCTGTGCATGCCGGAGTGGGGCTGCACCTACGGGGGGCAGGGCACCGATGCTCCGCCGCTCGTTGAGTGCGAAGGTGAGCTACGCTTCGACGAGGTCGACGCCTACGGCTGCCCCATCGCCCAGTGCTTCTGCACGGGTGGTATCGTGTCGGTGGATGGCACCTGCCCGGACCTGTGCGCCGATTACTATTGCTCCCAACCGGTGCTCGACTGTCCGGCCGGCGAGCGCCTGGTCGAGGAATACCCGAACTGTTGCGGCATCTGCGTACCGGACGGGACCTGCGTGCCGGGCGAGGACCCCGACTCGGGCGGCCTCCCCGAGGATCCGATCGACACCACCATGGGTTGTCCGGAGATCCTGTGCGCCCCCGGCTTCCATCCCGAGATAGGCCCGGACTGCTGCGAGGTCTGCGTGCGCGACGAGGTGGATTGTCTGAGCGAAGAGGATTGCCTGCCCGGCGAGGAGTGCCTGTGGGAGTCCGAGCGGAGCTGGTGCATGCCCATGATCTACTGTTGGGAGAGTGACGGCGGCATCGAGCCGGTCGAGCACGGCTGGATCGAGGGCGTGGACAATTACGGCTACCCCTACGAGTTCGGGGACCACTGCCTCGAGGACGGCATCACCCTGGTCGAGGCCTACTGTTACATGCCGTTTGCCGGCAGCGCCCAGTTGTTGCCGGGCACCACGATGATTACCTGTGAGCTCGGTTGCATAGAGGGGGCCTGTCATCCGTCGAATCCCTAGTTAGAAGTCGCTCCTCTTCCTGCGTGGAGGGCGAGGGCGCGGCCCGGTCGGTGATCGGGTCGCGCCATTTCTCTTTTGGCGGTCCGCGGCTTTTGCGCTAACACCTTGGCCATGCGAATCGTCGACCTGATCCGTGCCGTCCGTGACCGCGAAACCATCGCCGCCGAGGAGCTCGGGCGGTTCATCCGCGGGGTGAGCACCGGGGAGGTGCCGGACTACCAGGCCGCGGCCTTCCTGATGGCCGTCTACCTCAACGGCCTGTCGGACGATCTCACCGTCGCCATGACCCAGGCCATGCGCGACTCTGGAACCGTGGTCACCCACGAAGGGGTCAGCGCCACCAAGGTCGACAAGCATTCCACCGGGGGGGTCGGTGACAAGATATCGATCGCCCTGGCGCCGCTGGTCGCGGCCTGCGGCGTCCCGGTGCCGATGATCAGCGGCCGGGGCTTGGGACACACCGGCGGCACCCTGGACAAGCTCGAGGCGATCCCCGGCTTCACCGTCGATCTCGGCATCGAGCGTTTCAAGGAGATGGTCGCGGAGATCGGCGTCTCCTTGATCGGACAAACCGACGACCTCGCCCCAGCCGACCGCACCCTCTACGCGCTGCGCGACGTGACCGCCACGGTTGAATCGGTGGCGCTGATCACCTCTTCGATCCTCTCCAAGAAGCTCGCCGAGGGCATCGACGCGCTGGTCCTCGACGTCAAGGTGGGGCGCGGCGCCTTCATGAAAACCGAGGCGGACGCCCGTCAGCTCGCCGAGTCCTTGGTCCGCGTGGGGAGCGGTGCGGGCCTCGAGATGTGCGCCCTGCTAACCCGCATGGCGGAGCCCCTCGGTCGCACCATCGGCAACGCCCTCGAGACCCGCGAGGCGATCGAGATCTTGGCGGGCGAAGGACCGCCGGATACCACCGAGCTCACCCTGGCCCTTGGCGCCGAGATGCTGCGCCTCGGCGGCGTGGCCGCGACTCCCGAGGAGGCGCGTGCCCAGCTCGAGGCGGCGATCAGCGATGGCTCCGGGTCAGAGAAGCTGCGCCAGATTATCACCGCCCAGAAGGGTGATCCGCGGGTCGTCGATGACCTCTCGTTGTTGCCCACGGCGCAGGCGACCACCGAAGTCGAAGCCGCCACCGGCGGCGTGATCGCAGCCATCGATGCCTACACCCTGGGTGTCGCCGGTATGCGGCTCGGGGCTGGCCGCGCCACGGCGGAGGATGTCATCGATCCGGCAGTCGGGATTGAGGTCCTGCGCCACGTTGGTGACGAGGTCGCGGTGGGAGAGGCGCTGGTGCGTTTGCACCACAACCGCGATCCGGGCGACGTCATCAGCGAAGCGCGCAGCGCCTTTGAGATCGGCGATGAGCCGGTCACCGCCGGGCCCTTGATCATCGGCCGGATTGACTGAGCCCCGTGGCCCTCTCCCCAGGGATTGTATATAGACGCGGTACGCGCCTAGGGCGCGACGCGGGAGTGACGTCATGCGAAGTTTGCACCTCACGGTTGCCCTGACTTGCTCGGTTGGTCTCCTGTTCGGCGCCTGCGGCGACTCGTCGGAGATCACCGACACCAGCGCGCCGTCCTTGTTCGGCTCCTCCCTCAACCTGGAGCGTGCCGCCGCCGGCGACGTCATCGAGCTCGTGTTGGAGCCGAGCGAAACCCTGGCCTCCGCCCCGATCGTCACCCTGGAGCTCGCCACCCCCGCGACGATGAGCGGTGGCACCGCCGGCCCTCCGTACACCTACACCTATACGGTGACCGGCGATGAGGAGGAGGGCGAGGTGCAGCTCCGCGCTAGCCTCACCGACGAGGCGCAGAACACCGCCGACTTGGGCGTCGGCCTGGTGGTGCTCGATTTTACCGGGCCGATGGTGGACGAGGTCAGCTTCGGCGGCGCCCAATACCTCAATGCCGGAAGCACCGGGGTGGTCTCCTTTGTGGTGGACGACGCCATCGGCCACGATGCCACGGCCACCTTCATCAACAGCGGCATGCTCGACGGCACCGAGCTCGATTTTCTGGTCACCGACTTCGGCCGTCCGGCCTTCACCTACGAGGCCAGCGGAGCGGAGCCCGAGGGCAGCACCCAGGTGACGCTGGAGCTGACCGACGTGGTGGGCAACACCGCCACCAGCGGCCCCTTTGACGGCTTCATCTTCGACTTCAACGCGCCGGAGCTTGGCGGACTCCCGAACATCACCCTCGAGCTCTTGTCCCTCTCCGCGGGGCTCACCGTCGAGGTGCACTTTACGGTCACCGAGGAGCTCGATCGTCTCACCGTGCTGATGCGCAGCCAGAACACCGGCGACACCGCCGAGCTCAACCTGGTCGCCGGCACCGGGCCCCACGAGTGGATCGCCAGCCGTCAGCTTGGCAACCACGCTCCCTTCTCGGTCGGCGACTGGGACCTCGAAGCTACCCTGGTCGACCTGGCGGACAACCGATCGATCGGGCTGGACTTGGGCCAGGTAGAGCTCGTCGACTGAGCCCGGGGGGCGCCCTCGGGGCCTCCTCAACCTGGCAAGCGCGTCCGGCGGCCCCATGCCGCGTACCGAACGCCATCGTCAATTCACTCCCGCTCAGGGTTCCATTTTAGGATAGGATGGGCAGGTGTCCTCCCGAGCTGTCACCGGGCTGCTGTTCGTCATGGCGTTGGCGTGCGCCGCCTGTGCCCGGGGAGGTTTTGATGGCCGCGCCGCGGGGGACCTCGACGGCGAGGCGGGCGATTCCGATGGCGTCGTCAACAGCGGTGACGACACGCAGATTCAGCTGCCCTTCACTGCCACCCGTATCGACCTGCTCGCGGGCAAGGAGAACCCGGCGGGACACCAAGATGGTCTCGGCACCCAGGCGATGTTCGGTCGCCCGGCGGGACTAGAGACCGACGGCACCAACCTCTACGTCGCCTCCGGTGGCAGCGAGACCATCCGCCAGGTTTCCCTGGCCACCGGCGAGGTCACCACCGTCGCCGGGCAGCCCTGGGTGTGGGGGACAGCCGACGGCGTTGGCAGCGCGGCGCGTTTCAATGGCCCCATCGGCATCACTCACCTCGCGGGTGTTCTCTTTGTGAGCGACCACTACAATCACACCATCCGCCGCATCGAGCTGGCCACACGCACGGTGACGACCTTCGCCGGGACCCCCGGGGTCGAGGGCTCCGACGACGGGGTGGGCACCGCGGCTACCCTTCGCAACCCCTGGGGTATCGCCAACGATGGTACCTACCTATACGTGGTCGAGTACTCCGGTCACCGGATCCGGCGGATCGAGATCGCAACCGCCGTGGTCAGTCAGTTCGTGGGCTCCAGCGTCGGTGATCAAGATGGGTTCGGAACCGATGCTCTCCTCGGTTATCCCTCCGGCATCGCTGTTGCCGGCGACACCGCTTTTGTGGTCGATCGCGGCAATCAGAGAATCAAGGAGATCAACCTCCCCACCGCTGAGGTGACATCCCGCACCTCCTATTTCGACGGCCGCCCCACCGCTATCACTGTCGCGAGCGCCACCGAGGTCTACTGGACCCACGGGAACAAGCTCGTGCACCACGATGTTCCGAGCGGTGTCATGACCAGCCTCGCCGGAGATCTCTGGAACTCGGGATGCCACGACGGCATCGGCCCCGGCGCGGGGCTCAACCTGCCGGAGGGAATTCTGCTGGTCGGGTCTGATCTCTATTTCACCGAGACTGGCAATCACTCCTTGCGGGTTTGCGACCCCGGCACCGGCGTCGTGACCACGACGGCCGGGCGCATGGGCCAGTGCGAGGGAACGGCGGACGGCGTCGGTGCCGATGCCTGGTTCAAGGATCCCAACGACCTGGTCAGCGACGGCGAATACCTATGGGTCGTGGACGAGCTCGGCTACACCGTGCGCCGGGTGGAGATCGCAACCGGCAACACGATCACCGCCGCTGGCTTGGCCCACAGCTGGGGGGGAATTGACGGCGTGGGTGGCGACGCTCGTTTTCACCGCCCCGCCGGCATCACCTTGATGAACGGCATGCTCTGGATCGCGGACGAGGATTCTCAGCTGATCCGAACCTTGGATCCAACAACCTTCGAAGTCACCACCATCGCCGGCCAACTCCTCGTGCGCGGCGCCGACGATGGCACCGGCGCCGCCGCGACCTTCCGCTACCCCAACGGTATCGCTCATGACGGCACCCATCTCTACATCGCGGACCAGGACAACAGCACGATCCGCCGGCTCGATCCGGTGACCCACGAGGTCACGACGCTCACCGGGATTGCTGGGACCTGGGGTCTCGATGATGGGCCGCCGGGTGTCGCGACCTTTGCGCGACCCAATCGTCTCGCCTATTGCGCCGGCTCCCTGTACGTGACCGACACCGGATCCGCGGCGGTCCGCCGCATCGATTTGAGTAGCGGCGAGACCACCACCTTCGCCGGCTCAAACTCCGGTTGGGGCGAAGGCTACGTCGACGGCCCGGCGTCGGAGGCGCGTTTCTACTGGCCCTATGGCCTCGCCTGCGACGACACAGCGCTCTTCGTGGCGGATGAGGGCTGCATGATTCGTCGCATCGATCTGGCAACCCGAGAGGTGACTACCTTTGCCGGGCAGTTTGGGGTTTGTCAGGACACCGATGGCCCCCTGGCAACAGCCTCGATCAACGGCGCTTTTGAGCTCGAGCTGGATCGCACCACTGCCGACCTCTTTGTGATCGGGACGTTCAACATCCGGCGGGTTCACTGAATCGTACGGAGTGGGTCACGGCCGCTGCAGAGCCGGAAAGATCCCCAGCCCGAGCTCGTGGCGCAGTACCCGCACGTAGAACTCTGGCTTCTCGCCGCCGTCGCCATGGATGTATTCCAGCACTCCGTCGACGCCGAGCGCCCGTTGCATCGCCTTGGGGAGGCGCGTCAATCCCTCTGTGATCAGGGACGGATAGAATGGCCGCCGCTCGGCCCGCTCTTTGAGCAGCTCCGGGGGTGAGGCGATGATCTCCTCGATCGCCGTGACCACGGTATTCCTAATCACCTGGGCGATGTGTCCGGTCTCGGACATGATGTAGTTGACGCCGCGCTTGAGCAAGGCGGTCTCGATGGGCAGCACCAGGAGGTCAAAGCGGCTGACGAACGGGTAGATCTCGAGGCCCGGGGGAAAGCTGCGCGACAGGTGGTCGTTGACCAGATCGCTGTTCGGGACCATGTCCCGGGCGCTCTGGCCGATGCCGAGGTAGGCGGCGAAGGTGCCGAAGTGCGGGCTGCCCATCGGGATGTAGAGCGGCATGGAGAACCGCTCCACCAGGCTGTGATCGTGCAACAGGGCGTGGTCCCAGATGCAGCCGCCAAGGGAATGACCGATCGGTACCAGTCGTTTGTTCGGCTCGAGGGCGGCGATCTGTTCGACCACCGCCACCAGCTCGTCCGCCAGGTGGCCGATGCCCTGAAGAAACGGGTAGCGCACCAAGTAAACCTGATAGCCCAAACTCGCTAGCTTGAACGCCACCCGATCGGCGCCGGTGTTGTCGACGTAGCCGTGCAGGAACACGAAAACCCAGCGCTTCGGGTCGAAATCCTCACGAAAGATCCAGTCGGGGTTCGTCTCCCGCAAAACAGTCAAGTCCGCCATCTCCGGTCGGTAGGGGAGCTTGCGGAAGCGCATGCGTTTTGGGTAGGCGCCCTCTCGGCTCATCTCACCGAGCCAGCCCGGCGTCGCGCCGACCAGGCAGGCGATCTCACTGCCGAGGGAGAGGCTGAAGTGCACCAGGTCGGGAAGGAAGCGCTCGCGTAGGCTGCGTCCGCGCTCCTTCGGCAAGCGCAGCAGCCAGTCGTCGACCAGGGTGTCGATCTCGGGCGGCCGCTTGGACAGCAGGCGCGGGGTACCGGGATCGTCGGGCATGATACGACCTACCACCACACAGGATTGTCGGTGATGAATCCCATGGCGGCCTGGTACTTCGGATAGTCGAGCTCCTCCTGCGCCGCGAGGATCCCCCAACGGCCGGTTCGGCCTTGCCCGCTGACCAGGCTAAAGAGGGCGAACATCTGCCCACCCACGTCCGCCCGCCAGCTGTTGAGGTACTGAGTATAGAGGGTGCCCATGCGCGGAGCATCATTGGCGAGGTTGTAGATGGTTTGAGCGGCGTCATCGGCGCCGTCGTTGCGGATGTGTTGGCCGCCCTCGTAGGCGATCACCGGCACGCCGTAGGCTTGCGCAGCTGTGGCGATCTCAGCGGCGCTCGCGAGGGTATCGGTAATGCTCGCTTCGCAGACGTCCAAGAGATCATCGACCGTACCGGGACTGTCGGGGGGGCTACCGCAGAAGTAGGGGGCCAAGGCCCAGTAGTCGGCCTCCGCGATGGCGCGGCTTTGGGTTTGCGGATCTTCCCAGTCCATCATTCTGGTCGCCCAGTACGGGCTGTTCTGCGACGCGACGACCTTGACCAGACCCGCGCGCCCGGTGGCGGCGAAGGCGGTCGTGAAGATGTTGAAGATCTCGACGGAACGACGCGAGTAGTAGCGATCCGCAGCGTCTCGACCGCTCCCCAGGCCGGCCGCCTCGCCCATCGTCGTCGCGTAGGTGCTCTGCTCAAAACCAGCGTTCCAAACCTCGTTGGAGTACTCCACGTAGGTCTGCAGATCGGGGTCCAGCTGGTCTCGAACCGTCTCGGCGAAACTCAGCACGTAGGCGTCGGTCGCTAGGTGGGGGATGTTGAACCACGGGTTCGCGTGCACGCGGTTGGCGAGCGCGATCAGGTACTCGACGGCAACCCCGTCCCCGGTGCCTTGCAGAGCATCCGTGGTCTGCGGGCGGTCCACCCAGGCGCTCTGCTGGGAGTTGTTGGTCCGCATCAAATCCATGAAGCGCAAGGTGCTGAAGGGCTCGATGCTGGCGAGGAACTGCGGGTGGAAGGGGTCGGCTCCGTAGGTACTCTCGTGGTCTTCGTGGACGATCCGCAGATTTCGCAGGGGATCGCCGGCGCTGATGTTGTCGTAGGAGAGGACGAAGCCATTGTTGGACGGTGTGATGTCGAGCACCGCACGACCGGGTTGCGATAGGGAAGTATTCAGGACGGCGTCGTTGGTCATCGGGTTGCCGCCGGCGTCCCAGATCGTGGTGCGGGTGAATATATCGGCAGCACCGTCATAGAGGACCGCGTACCGACCCCCTGGGTAGTGCCCGTCGAGGCCGGTGCACAGGAACAACCCGACATCGCCGTCGAGCACCCAACCGTCCGCGTCGGTGGTCCCCGGAGAGGCGGCGTAGGCAAATCCTCCCCCCTGTTTGGTTAGGTCGATGAAGGTCCACTGCCGAGAATAGTAGGTGACCGACGCCAGGTTGATCGCCAAGGGAGAGCTCGCATTCGCCCAACCGCCGCTGCCTGCGGTCCCCCCCGAACCGGCGGTACCGCCCGCGCCACCCGTACCGCCCGCGCCGCCCGCGCCACCCACGCCGCCCGTGCCGCCCACGCCACCCGTACCGCCCGCGCCACCCGCGCCACCCACGCCGCCCGTGCCGCCCACGCCGCCCGTGCCGCCCACGCCGCCCACGCCGCCCGTGCCACCCGCGCCCGCCGAGCCACCGCCGCCGTCCATGCCGCCGTTGCCCGCCGAGCCTCCTTCTCCCGCATTGTTACTGAAGGTGACGCCGCAACTGGCGACGGCCAACCCCAAGACAAAAAGGACAAATCTCGGCAGCATCGGCGACTCCTGGTTCGTTGGGATCTTATCATGACGACGTGGAGGACTCAGGGTCCTTCACCGTAGATCCATTTCTCAGGCAACGAGGGACACGGGAGCGCCAGGGGCGCCACCGGCGCCTATGGCATCATGCCGTCGAGCACGTAGGTGAACAGCTCGGCGACCTGCTCGGCATTCATCTCGCCCTCGGTCCGTTCCACGATGCGACCGTCAGCCCCAAAGAGGATCAGCTCCGGGACCTTGAAGATCCTCAGCTCGTCGATCGTCTCGGCGTCGGCCCCCGCGTCGGCGTCGATGTCGATCTTCACCGACTCCACCCGTCCGGCGATCTCGTCCGGCATGGCCTCGAGGGCGGCGAGCAGCGCTTGGGAGGGCGCGTGGTCCTGGCGGGTGAAACAGGCCGCCAGCAGCGCCCGCGGCCCGAGGCGTTCGATCTGCCCGCTGAGCTCGGTGGGCCTAATGGCCCGCATACTTCTGCTCGAGCTTGTCGTACTCGGCCTGGGCGCTGGCGAAGTCGTAGCGCTTGCCCGACGGGCCCCGAACCTTGAGGTAGCCCGGCCAGTTCTCCATGTACTGAGCCGACGGCCCGCGCCCCGAGGAGAGGCGGGCATCGAGGCCGATGATCATCTCGTTGAGCTTCGACTTCATCACGATGCCAGCCTGGACGACGCCGTTGGCGTCCGGGGCGGAGAGCACACGGTTCAGCTCACTGCCGTGGCCCTCGGCTAGATCTGTCTTGCTGATGATCCCGAGCGGCGCCAGGAAGGTGACGGCGAGCTTGTCGTAGGCCTGGGCGAGGCCGTAGCAATCGAGGGAGCCGCCCACGAAGCCGCGGCTGAGAAAGGCGCTGGTCCAGGCCATCTCGTGCAC
>JAUUZB010000025.1 GCA_030590185.1 Deltaproteobacteria bacterium | reverse complement strand
TGGCAGCGAGCACGTCCTCTACGACTACAGCGACCCGGTCAACGTGGTCGAGATCGACCGCTATGCCGCCCCGGACGTGGGCCCCTCCTACCGCGGACCGGTGGACGGCATCCTCAGCTCAGGCATGATCGGGATCGCGAGCGCGGTCCTCGACCACGAAACGCTCTATGTCCACATCGGCGGGGGCGGTCAGACCTCAGCCATCGGCAATGTCACTGGCTCGGCGCTCTACTCCCATTTGACCCCAGCTCCGGTCGACCCGTTCTACTGCTCCGACTGCACCATGGGCCAACTATGGAAGCACACCCTCGGCAGCGATTCCTGGGAGAAGGTGATCGACGTCCCAGGTCAGAACATCCAGATCCTCGACGGGAAGGTCTTCCTCTACGGCGTATTCTGGGACCCGGAAGACCTCGACGACGCTTCGCGACTCGCCATCTACGACCTGCAGGGCGGCGCCTGGGTAATGAAAAAGACGATCGTCGATCCGAGCCGAGACTATGGCGGCTGCTTTCCACCCCTGCTCAGCTACTCCCTCGCCGTCACCAAAAAGGATGAGAGCTATTTCGTCTACATTCCCTTTGTCGGCCGCTGCAAGTTCGGTCAGTGGGCGCCCAAGAGCTACATCATCGGCTACGAGATCAACACCTGCGAAGGGACCGCATGCGACCAGGATCCCGAGCCGGGACCCGAGTTCTGCGTCGCCGACTGCGACGGCGAGGCCTGTGGCGCCCCTGACGGCTGCGGCGGTTGGTGCCACAACACCATCGGCTGCGAGCCCGGTTGGTCGTGCCTGCCCGCTGCCTGGTACCGCGATCCGGCCGAGACCATGGTGCCCGCCTGTTATTCCCCCTGCGACGACCCCTGGACCGGCCCGACTCCCGGTGACCAGTGCGAGCCCGGGGCCAGTTGGTATGAGGTCACCAGTTACAGCGCAGACGAGGGCTACTCCGTTGATTACTACGTCTGCGAAGGGTTGAGCGTCGACTGCAGCCACATCAGGAAGCTGAGCACCTCCTACTCGAGCTTTGTTCGCTACACCTGCGAAGAGCTCGAGGCGCTCGGCGATCCGATCGACTTCGGTGCCTTTCCTTCCTGTTGAGCGGGACGGCCGCGCGGGCTACGAGGCCGGTGAATCCAATATACGTCTCGTATCTCGTGTCATGCGCCAGCCACGCGAACCATCAATTCCGCTTTTGGATCCCGGCCAACATGGCCTACGGCGAGAACCCGGGTGGTGGTCGACCGGAGGGCAGGTTGGTCTTTGACGGTGTATCCTCGAGAGCGCATCTCGGGGCGATGCCATGGGCCGCGGGTTTGGCGGCACTCACTAAACACTAATATCTACGTATAGTTGGAGCGGCACCGGGCGGTCGGGGGCAAACCCGGCCCTGGTACGGATCCTGCTTTCCATCCTCCCATGCGCTACCGCCATCTCGCTTGTTGTTCGGTGATGTCCGCACTCATGTCCGCACTCATGGCCCTGGGTGCCGGCTGCAGCGCCGACGTTTTGAATCCTCTTCCGCAACGAGAGCCACCACCCCGGCCCCTCCCCGATCCACCCCCCGAGGCTTGTGGCACCTGCGCCGCCAATGAGTGTGGTCCCAAGATCGATCCCTGCACCGAGGAGTCCTTCAACTGTGGCGACTGTGAGATCGGCTACGACTGCGTTGATGGCGCCTGCGAATGTGTCCCACAGAGCGCCACCCAGATCTGCGGCGCTGGCTGCGGTCCTCTCCTTGATCGTTGCGGCCTGACCGTGGACTGCGGCCCATGCCAGGGCGTGGTTCGGATCGACCTGCTGGTCGACACTATTCGTCCCCTGGTCAAGGTCGTCTTCATCGTCGACAACTCCGACACCATGCAGGCCTCCCAGGCTCTGCTCGCCGATGGGGTGACAGATCTGCTGGCCACCCTACAGGGCAACAACGCCGAGTTTTATGTTTACACCACCACCCAGTCCGGGACGGACAGCGCCGCCGCGACCTACGACACCTCGAGCGGGTTGCGCTACCTGGTCGACTGGCAGCGGGACGATGGTCAGGCCAACAACGAGCCGATGACCAGCTACGCCCATCATTGTGTGGACACCAACGATGACACCATCTCCTGTTCCGCCAACGAGACCCGCACGCGGTTGGGCTCCTGGAGCCTGGCCAGGTCCCTGGGCGCCAGCGGTGGACACGCCTACACCGCCAAGCTGACTCCAGACCTGACCGACATCGCCGCGGTGCAGATTCAGCTGGCCAACGCCATCGCCAACGTGGGGATCGGCGGCGACAGTCGCGAGCAACCGCTCTGCTCCCTCGCCCGTCTGGTGGAGAGTGATGCGATCCTCGGCCAGGGCGACCGGGTCGTGTTCGTGGTGATCAGTGACGAAGATGATGACACCAGCGTCTCCGAGTGCCTGAGAGGGTATCAACTCACCGACACCTGTCAGGAGCAGAGCACCAATGTCGATTGTACCAGCGGCGACGACTGCACCCTCAACCAGTACGCGGTGCGGTTCCGGCGCCTGGAGCGGCGGGTCACCCTCACCTGCCGTGACTCGGGCACCCATTGTGTGGGCGGCGATGGCAACACGGCGGTCGCCTGCCCGGACGAGGTGTCGCTCCTCATCGAGGCGCCCGTGAGCTCTTGCGTTGGTCTGGAGCAATGCACCGCGGCGGACAATCTCTGCAGCGGCATCTACGAGCAGCGCAGCTGCGACGCCAATTGTCGTTACTACGAGAGAGATAGATTCGGCTATTATTACGAGTGTCACAAATGGGCGAGTCAGGTCGGTTCCTGCGCAGAAGCGACCGCCGCCTGCCAGGGTAGTTACTTTCCCACCTCCGACGGTTACGAGTTGGCCGACTGTTGGCCAGAGGGTTACCGAACCGTGGTGCAGACGGTCTGCAGCGCTGGGTACCCGTGGCGCGAGTACGTCGGAGACGCGGCTGATCGGGACGACTTGCGCAGCTTCTTCCTCGACCGCGCCACCAGCCTGTTCGGTGAGAGCTTCTTTGTCGCGGCGATCATCCACGATCCAACTGTCAATCCCGATGGCTGCACGCCGGACACCGGGGGTGGCCAGGAATATGGCACCTATCTCGCGACCCTAGCTGACGGTGTGTTTTCCATTTGCGACTCGAGCTACGCCGCGGCCCTCGAGTGGGTCGCCGGCTTTGTGCAGACCGATATCATCAATGAATTTCCCCTGCCCCTGGAGCCGGAGCAGACAATCAGCGCGGTCGAGGTCGTGCATCAGGACGAGGGCACCGACCCGGTTTCGCCGGTGAATTATGGCTGGGCCGACGGGGTGCTCATCGTCGATGAGAGCGAGCTCTTGCTGACAGACCTCGCCATCCTGGTGACCATCGAAGGTTGAACAGAGGTGACAGCGGTACGGGGTTCAGAACTCACTGTTGTGGCACCTGACGCCCGAGCTGGCGCCGGTGGTCCTGCCGAGGTCTCAAAGGGACTGGAGGGCTAGCTGCTCATTTTGATTGGCGATCAGCTCACGCCCCTCTTCCCAGGTGAAGCTGAAGGTGAGATGGGCGACCGCCACCTCCCCCTTGCGGGCGAGGAAATAGGCTTGGAGGATCTTGGGATGCTCCGCGTTCGGTTCGAGCAGGATACGAAGCGGCAGGGCATCGTCGTCGGTGAGCTCGATCTCGAAGTCGGCAACGTCATCGCCGCTGTCGGGATCGCCGATGGCAAGCTCGATAGAATCGATTTCGTTGGGGATCTCATACTCCCCGTACACGTACAGGATCACGCGAGAGGGATCGCCGCCACATCCGGCGAGGCAGGCGAGTAGGAGCAGGAGAGGGCTGAGCCGCGGGCGCACGGTCAGAACCTCAACGGCCCGAAGTCGAAGGCTGACTGGGGCTCCGAACCGCCGGTGCCGGCGACGACCCCAACGGTGGTGGCGCCAGCAGCGACTACCACCACACCGGCCACGATCGTCCAGAACCACCAGGTCTCGAGGACGGCCGGTTCCCCAGCGGGGGCGGTAACGTCTGCGTGCAGCGCGCCATCGCCATCGGCGACCGGTTGGGCGGCGATGGTCTCGGCGGCCCAGACCTGATCGATTTCGAACCTGGCGTTTCCATAGGCCTCCCGGATTTTGGGTGAGAGGCCCGCTGCCAGCTCGTGGTCCGGCCGCCGCAGGAGCAGCTCGACAAAGGCGGCCTTGGCTTTGTCCATGGCGCCAAAGGCGGTGTGGACAAACCCCATCAACTCGAAGATCTCGGCCAGCTCCTGGTCGTCCGTGGCTTGCGCCAGGGCCAGCTCCAGCAGCGGGAGCACCTCTTCGTAGCGGAGATCGTCGTAGGCAGCGCGCGCCTTCTCGAGGTCCCGGCTCGCCGCCGCCGCTGGCAGGGGTATGGTCACGACCATCGTGATGACGAGGATTGCGGCGTGACCTGAGCGGACAGCGAAGTTATTCACACGCCCAACTTATCGCAGCGCGCTAGCGGAAGGCTAGGGGTGGATTCGGCTCACACACAGGAGCGATGGTCGAGGTATTCATCGTAGCCACAGGTCCAATCGAGCTCGGCACAACTAGATGGTGCTGAGATTCTGACGGCCAATCACAGCGCTTCCCATGCGGGTGTGCTGCGCGTGCAAGCCCAGGAACCGACTTCAAGTCCGTTGAAGTTGTCCAGGTCAGCGCATTCGAGCCAGAACGAATTGTAGCAGAGCCAATGCGGGCTGCCGGGGGCGCGCGCATTGTTGGCGACGCAGGTATTGGTCGGCCCGTCAGCGACGCACGCGTTCGCATTGGCGCAGCAGGCATAGCCGCCGGAGTTATCACCGCCTGGCCCGTCGATGGCGTCCTGGACCATGCCCGCCCCGCAGTGATCGTCGGTACTGGCATCCACGTCGATGGGGGCGCACCACTGCTTGCGGATGAGCTCGGACCCGGCCGCGCCGACGGTCGTGGTCCAACTGTAGTCCTCGGTGTCGCTGTCGTCGCGCTCGCAGAGGTTGTCGATTCCGCCGGCGTTGATTTGCCCGCAAACCTCCGCCACGCAGCACTGCCACAGAATACGAGCGTTGCAGAGGTACGCGTCCCCGGCGCTCGCATCGAAATCGTCGATCGTTTCGCCGGCGCTGATACAGGTACGGCTGATTCCCGCCTCGCAGTCACTCGAGCTGTCGCAACAGACCGAGTAGCTGCTCGCCACCGAGGCCCCACCATCCCAGCCGCCCTCGTAGTAGCGCAGATAGGTGTAGTATTCCAAAGCATCGTCACCACAGCAGTTGCCCTCCGTGGCATCGCCCGGGAAGGCAGACAGGTAGTTGAAACCGCCGCCAGTTTCACAGGCTTCGCTGCTCGTGTCGGCATCGAGGCAGGCCCCGGTGACGCAGTACTCCGGGTGGACGCACTGGTCGGCGCCGCCCAGGCATTCACCACCTACGCAGGTGTCAGGGTCCGTGCACGCGCTGTCGTCATCGCAGGAGACCGGGTTGTTGACGTAGGTGCAATCATCGAGGGCCACCTTGCAGTCGTTGAAATCCTTGCAACGATCCGTGGTGATGTCGGTGTAGTCGCGGCAGGGGAAGCTCAACTCATACTGTTCGCAATCAACCACAGGGCAAGCGCCATCATCCACGGGGACGTTGGTGCAGCCCCCGCTGTCGTCACAGGTAGCGCACAGACCACAGTCGGTGCCGGCGGCGGCATCGGTGAAATCGGTGCAATCGCCGGTGTTGGCGTCCTTGCAGTCCCCGAGACCCTCACAACGGGCGGTGGTGAGGTGATGGTAATCTCTGCACGGTAGTTGGTCGAGGCCATCGCAGTAGATGGTGCCGCAGTCGTCGTCATCGGTGAGGGCCACGTCGCAGTAACCACCCGCGCCGCAGCCCGCACAGGCCGGACAGTCGTCGTCGGTCGCGCATTCTCTGCATTCGCCGGAGATACAATGCTCGATCGCCGCGGCGCCCGTGTCGCAGCTCAGCGAACCAACCGCATCGGCGTAGACACACTCGGGGATGGGTGGGGGAGGCTCCTGGGGGACCGGCTCACAGTTACCAACGCGGCAGCCGAAGTTCTGGGCTGGGCAGGGGACGCCGTCACAGACGTTGAGGCAGTCCGCCACACAGTTGGCCCCGCAGGCGATGATAGTCTCTTCGAAACAATCGCCACTGGTCGGCTCGCAGCCCCCGAGGCTGACATAATAGACGTAGTCTTCGCCCTGGCACGAGGGCGCGGGCGGCGCGCCGCACACCTTGTCGCTGCCGACGCAGTTGCCCGATCCGTCGCAGGCGTCGTCTTCGGTGCAGGGATCCCCGTCAACACAGACCGTGGTCGCGGCGGTGGGCTGGTACACACAAACGCCGCCATCGCACCCAGCGCCGCTGGCTTCCTCGCACGGCTCGGGCATGGTGCAATCGGCAGGGGTGAAGCAATCCCAACCGAAGGTATCTCCCGGGATGAATCCATCGCCGGGCCCCTCCCCGCCGGCCAAGGTGTCACCGCTGACCGAATCATCATCGCCGGTGTCGTCGTGGATCATGTCGCCACCCTCGACCACGCTCGTGCCTACCTGTTCATGGCAGGCAGAGGTGGCGCCGGCGAGGACCAAAAAATAGCTGATAACGACGGCCGTGGCCGGTAGGAGCCGTGGACCCGAGTCAACTCTCGTACGCTGCGCCATGGGCTGATCTCCTCGGCTCGACCACCTAGAAAAGGATGCCAACATTAGAGTGAGATGTCGAGGCTGTTGTCGCGAGGAAGAGGTCGTTGCGGTGGAGGAATATTTCATCGCCGGTACCGAGCCGGAGAAGAAGGATCTCCTTGCGCTGCGACCTTCAACGGGGCGCGGACTCGAGGATGCCGGGTCACAGAAGACGCCAAAGAGGAAGACCTTTTGGTCGAGCGTATAGGCGTTTCAAACCCTGATCGCCACCAATCCCCAAACAAGAATGTCATGGGCCAACGGTGGGTGTAACAAATAGCGACACAACCTCTCCAGCCCAGAACGGTCGTCGGCCGAAACCCTGCGCGCCGCGTGGAGGTTGAACCCACCGGGGTGCTGCTCGCCTACTAGGTGTTCGAGATCGCCGGGCACCGCGAACGGGTCGGATACGGCAGGGAAGAGTGGCAATCCCGCCTGCTCACCTAGAAGTCCTACGCCCCTGACCGAAGCTTGGGCACAATCCAACAGCAGCGCAGTGCGGGCACGGCCAAGCCAGCGGCGTGCAAGCGCGGCTCTATAACCAGCCTGACGGCGATCTCGCCAAGCCGGCGTGAGTTGTCAGGGCAACCGACTAAGCCCCCCTCACTTCTCCACCGGCAACTCGTCGCGGCTCGACCAATCCCACCAAGACCCGTCGTAGTTGGCGACATGCTCGAAGCCAGCCTCCATCAGCGCGGCCTGGGCGAAGGCTGAGCGGATCCCGCCGGTGCAGTAGGTCGTCAGCGGTGTCTCGGGACGCACCCCCAGCGACTCGAGCCGAGCTCGAATCGCGGCGGCGGGAAGCAATCTCCCATCGTCACCGACCAACTCCTCCCAGTCGAGGTGTCGCGCCCCGGGGATGTGACCCCCGCGGCTCGACCAATTCAGCCAGTCCACCACCCGCGCCCCCCGTGCATAGGGCGCCTTGGCGCGCTCGCCCCGGGCGTCGAGGAGGGTCGCTCCGGTCGAGCGGGTTTGGTCGGGCTTCCGCGCCCGCGCTCAGAATGTGGATGGTGCCGAGAAGTCGACCTGTCCCTCCTCAATCAGCAACCAGGGCAACGGCATCGAGGAGGGACAACAAAGATGATCATGTATCCAAGCTTCACATCCACCCTCGTTTCACCTTCGTTGTGGCTCGCCTCCGGGATTAGCGCTTTCCTGTGATCTATTCGGGGCGAAGGCACAATATTAACACAAAAAATAGAACAGCGGCGGGAGCGGGCGTGGCGCCGCAGCCCCCCTGAGGGGATCGCGGCTCGGAAGGGCCCGCGGTCGGGTTCGTCGTGGGGTCCTGGCCTGGGTCGTTTGTGATAGGGGTATCGGCGATCCCTAGCTGCGTATCTCCGCTCGAGAAACTCGGATCCCCAGCAACGGCGTCATGGTCACCGCTCATGACATCACCGCCACCGACGTCGTCACCCATCGGCCCGCCATCCTCCAGCAGATCTGGTCCACCGTCCGGCTCCGGTTCGATCCACTCCTCGAGGCGACGCGCAAGCTGGTCCTCGTAAAGAGATTCCGGCTCCAGGGTCTCGCCCTCCCCGATCCCCTCGGAAAAATCCAGCGGCGCGGTCCCGTTCAGGCCAAAGCCCAGGTAGATCTTAGAGGCGGGACCCTGCGTCCCAATCACATAGCCAGTCTCGTACTGTTGCGACTCGATGATGTACTGAAACAGCCATTGGTCCGAGGGATAACGCTCGCCGCGGGTGTTCCAGATGACGTTCTCGGTGGCGCTGTGGCCGTGACCGCAGCAGTCGCGGAAGATCGCCTCGATGAAGTCGTTATCGAGGGTCAGATTGTCGATCAGATTCGCCGCCGCTAGGCGCTGGTGAAAGTCCACCGATATGCGGCCATCGCGCGCCGTGGACCGGTGGATGACATTGCCGGTCGCGCTCATGAAGAAGCTCGTGAAGTTGTGCCGGCCGCGATCCCCGAGGGAGTTGGTGATCAAGCAGTCGTTGCCGGTGAGCACGAACAGGTAGCCGTTGCCGCCCGCGCCCCGGTACTGGGGCCGGCTCATCACCACGGAGTCGACGGTAACCCGGCGGCAAAAATCAGCGCGAACGCCGCCGGAGAGCAGGTGAACGTCATCGAAGTTCTCCGCTGAACGAAAGCTGTGGACGTTGCGCACCCAGCCGTCGACGACGTGGTTGATGAAGATCACATAACCACCGTGCATCTCATAGGCGCCGGTGCCCGGGACTTCATAGTCGCCGTCGCTGGTCCCGCCGGTGGTGTTCTCGAGGTTGCCGACGGCGAGGTCTTCGACCCCTACCTCGGCGATGTGCTCGCGGATTCGCGACAGTCGTGCGCCGTCGCGAATCCACAAGGGATAGCGGGTAGGAGCGTCGAGGCGCAGGCGACCGCTGTCGTGATCGATCTCCACCAACTGGCGATAGAGAATCGGGCCCTTGGTATCCTCCGTGGTCCAGGTGCCGGTCATGCCGTGATCGGCGATGAACTCTGCGGTGACGTCGGCGCCGACCGCGACCCAGTCACCCGCAGCGTAGCCGCTGGTGTCAGCGACAAAGATGTCAACAGTCGGCTCGGGCACGTCTGCGCTCAGCGTCCGAACTTCGTTCTGGTACCTGTACCAGGTGTAGAAATTCTCCCGGGAGGCGACGCGCAACAGGTGGGCATGGCGCATGTCGGTGGTGGTGTTGAGGATGAAGGTCTGGCCGGGGCCGGCACCGCGCAGCACGACCCCCGAGTGGCCGATCCACAGAACGTGGTTGGCGTCGGGCGCCCGGGAGATGCGGTAGGTGCCTGCGGGCAGGTACACCACGCCGCCGCCGGCGTCACCGACGTCATCGATCGCCTGCTGCAACGCCGCGGTGACGTCGATGGCGCCGTTGTTGTCGGCGTCATAGGGCGCCGCAGTGACGTCGACAAAGATCCCGGGGATCACATCTGGAATCGGCAACTCGCCGGAGTGGTAGCCGGCGTAAGAGAAGTCGTGGAGGAAGTGGCCATTAGCGTCGCGTCGCTCCGGCGTCCAATCCTCGGGATAGAGTGCACTGCGCCAAGCGAGGGCATCGCCAGCGAGCGCCATAATTAGGATGGCGAGCGCCAACCCCACGGTCGAGATCGTCTGTCCTTGGGCCGTTGATCTATTCTTCATCCTGGCCCTCGCTCAACCGGTGACGCAGGAGCCGCTGCTGCAGACCTGATCCGAAGCGCAAGCGGTCGCCTCCACCCAGCAGCCGTCGGTGCAGATCTGGCGCGCTTCGCAAAGCGGAGCGCCATAGGCCAGGGCAGGGCAGGTGACCAGGTGGGGATCACTGTCGGCATTGAGCTCGCAGCGGGCTGTGCCGTTGTTGAGACACGGCAGGACGCAGGCCTGCCCGGAGACGCAGGCGCCGGCATTGCACACGCCGGGCGCACCGCTGGTCAGGGTGCAGGGATCATCATCGAGATCGACGGTTTCGCAAGTGCCGGCGTTGCAGCTGTTTGCGGTGCAGTCGTTGCCGTCGTCGCAGGCGCCGCAGGCGCGATCGACCCCGCAGGTATCGGGAACCACACCGCAGTTGGCAGCGCCGCAGACGTTGACAGCGGAGCGGTCGTCCGTGCATTCGCAGTCTACGACGCACGGTTCCTCGACGCAGGCGCCGGCCTCACAGGTCTCGGTCTCTGCGCAGGTGCCGCAGTCAACCACCTCGCCACAGATTTCGTAGAGGCCGCAGACCAGGTCAAAGGCCTCGCAGGTGTCGTTGCACCCGTCGCCGCCAAAGACCGGCAGGCAAAGTTCCTCGACGCAGGCTTCATCCATTTGGCAGTCGGCCTGACCGTTGCAAGCCGAAAGGCAATAACCGTCGATACACAACGAGGCTTCGGCACAATCGCCGTCGATCTTGCAGTCCCCATCCTCGAGGTCGACGCCGGGGCGCGCCACGCCGCAACCGAGGAGAAGAACGGTGCAACAGCCGGTGATGACGAGAATCGCGGTGAGGGATCGCATGGTGGCTCCCGGGTTTTGAGTTTTTCTTACGATGGCGATCAGGATCTGCGGCGTCGCCGTTGCTTCTTTTTCTTCTGTTGTTTGGATGTCTCGAGATTCAGGCGATGTTCTTCGCCGGCGACGAACAGCAGACGCCGCGCAAAGAGCTGGCGGCGGCCACATTTCACCACCACCCGGTACCGGCCCTCCGGCACCTCCACCTCGAGCGGGGCCTGGCCCAATCGGTGGCGGCCGAGCTTGACGACACAGCTGCCCCGGCCCGCTACGTTCACCGCCAGGGTTGGCTTGCCAAAGGCATCCACGATGCTGTCGTCGGAGATCAGGTCATCGTCGTCAAATCGATCGACCACCACCGGGGCGCTCTTCTTGGGGCGTGGCTCGGCCGCGGCGATGAAGACGTGGGCGGTGGTGGGGTCTGGGATGGGCTCACCCTCGGCGACCACCGGACGGCGATCACCCACAGCGCTCGCCTGCGCTAGCAGCTCGTATTCGCGCAGCAACGAAGGCTCACTGTGGGCGCAGGCGCTCAACAGGAACAGGGCTGCGGCTGGTGTTCCGATCAATGAGATATTTCGCACGGGCTCTACTCCTCGGTGGCGTTACCGGGAGATTTGCGAGTTCCATGCCAATCAAAGCCTGTGAAAGATCGAGGAGGTATGAGCGGCTACGGAGGAGATCTGTGCTGTGGGCCGCACAGTTGCGTGATCCCGGGGATCCAATCGCGGCGCCGGTTGGCTCAGAACTTCTTTCTGAGCTGGGTCGTTTTTCCCGGCTTGATCACCACCGGAATGCGCTGTGCCAGCCCCCGCTCGGGGTTGACCAGGTCGAGGACGCGATTTCCCTCCCACAGCTCGACCGCCGCCGGGCTGACGTCGAGCTTTTTCCCGCGGTACCAGATTTCGACCCACGGGTCGGTCCACACCGCAACCTTCCCCTTCTCAAACCCGCACTGCCTCTTGAGAGGTTGGCGGCCGTCGGTGCGCAGGGTGATCTGTTTGTCCAGCCCCAGCGATTTGTGGATGCAGCGCACGGTATGGGCGCCGGAAATCACCAGCGCGCTGGCCGGGGAGCGACCCACCCGTTTGCCGTCGATGGTGATGTCGCATTTTGGGTCACAAGTGATGACCAGCTTGGCCTTGGGGCGTTTCTTGGGCGTACGATCGGGGCGTCGTGACTCGGTCGGATCCGGGTGTGTCGCTTCCCCGGCGTCGGTCGGTTCAGATTCGGGTATCGGTTCCGATTCCGGCTCAGGCTCGGAGCTCGGTTCCGACTCCGGCTCCGGCATTGGCGTTGGTTCCATCTCCACCCCGGGGGCCTCGCTGGCCGGTGTAACTTCGACGATCTCCGGCGTCGCTCCGAAGGACTCCTCACCGTCATCCTCGCCCAGGGCGACGATCAGAACGGTGGCCAGACCGGCGACGAGAAGTGCCGCCCCGCCCCCCGCCATCAGCCGCTTGCGACTTCGCGGTGGCGTCGCTGGGGCCCATGGCAAATCGCCGGAATGCACCACAGCGGTGGCGGCCTCGGCCGGCGCATCGATCTCCAGGTCGTCCTCGGCCTTCGACTCGGCGGGCTCCTCCACCGCGTCCAGGGTTTCCCGCCGGACCACCGCCGTGCTGTCGATCGACACCGGGTTCGGCGTGGTGTCGTGTCGGTCTCCGTCGGTTGCGATCGCCGTGAGCTCTTCGTCGATGGTTTCCTCGATCGACTCGTCAGCGGTTTGCACCTCGCGCTCTTCAGCGGTTTGCACCTCGCGCTCTTCAGCGGTTTGCAC
>JAUUZB010000074.1 GCA_030590185.1 Deltaproteobacteria bacterium | reverse complement strand
GTCGACGCCGCCGATGACCAGGACATCCGGCAACGCCAGGGCCTCGTCGTCGTGCGTGGCGGCATAGCCTGCGAACACCTCCCGCACCGCCTCCTCGGCGATCCGGTCGGTGATCACCACCCGCGCGCCTACCTCCATTAGGATCCGCGCCGCCCACACCGACATCAGGCTGCTGGCGCCCGTGATCAGGACCCCCTTGTTCTCGAGGCCAAACAACTCGATGGCGTTCATGGCGATTGTCTCCCGTTCCCGTGGTCACCGGGGCTAACCGACTGGGTAGTTGTACCCTTCCCCCGGGCTTTTCAAAAAGGCCTTCACCAGCTGGTGCTTGGAGACATCGCCGGCGGCCAACAAACGTAGCGGCAATGGATCCCGACCGAGCACCCGGTGCGCAATCTCCACCGCTGCGGCGCCGCTGTCATGCAGGCGCCGCACCTCGCCCCCGAGCTCTTCCATGAAGTCGATCTTGGCGCCCAGGGCCGCAATGGGATCCTCCACCAGGCCGGCGTGGGCGCAGAACAGGAACCGCGGCTCCAGGTCGCGCACCTTCTTCAAGGAGCCGAGCATGTCACCGGCGTTCTCGATGAAGCGCGCCATCCGCACCTTGACGCTCAAGTAGAGGTCACCGCTGAACAACCAACCGCGCTGGGGCTCGAAGAAGCAGACGTGATCGAAGGAGTGTCCCGGGGTGGGGATCACCTGGAACCGAAAGCGCTCCGTCTCCAGGACCTCCGGCAGGGGCTGCGCCTCGCAGGGCTCGGGATAACCCCACATGAAGCGCTGGTAGAAGGCTCGGGTGTACTGCGCCGGCTCTCGCATGACCTCTAGGGAGGCGGCCGGGCCGTAAAGCGAAGCGCCGAATCGCGCCGCGAGCACCGCGTGGTTGCCGAAGTGATCCTCGTGGGCGTGGGTGCAGGCCACCCGCTCCACCCGTTGGCCCGCCAGGGCGCGCAGCAGAGAGCGTTGGGCGCGGGTGAAGCCGCTGTCGATCAGCAAACCGTCCACCAGGGCGACGTGGGCGCAGAAGGAGAGTAACCGGCCGCGGGTGATCTCGAGCTTGGTGAAGAGGACCTCGCTGTCCACGGTCCGTTGGGAGTACATCGAGCCGCCCTTATGGCCCTTCGTGCGCGCCGAATAAAGAGGCTATAAGAACGACGGTGCGCCGCTCGTTCGCCATCTTCGTTCTCGCCTGGCTGATCCTTCTGAGCTGCGGGCCCAAGCCGCCACCGCCGCGGGTCTTCCCGCCGCCGCCAGCCGACCACCTGCGCGTGGCCAAGGCCGAGGCCGAGCGCAGCGCTGGGGTGCCTGAGTTGATCGAGCTGAGCCGGGCCGGGGATCCGGAGGTGAGCCGCAGGGCGCTGCGGGGTCTCGGCCGGGTCGGTGACCCGGAGGCGATCGCCGCCCTGGCGACTGGAGAGGGTCCGCTCTCGCTCGAGCGTGCCACCGCGCTGGCCCTGACGGGCGACGTTGCCCACATCGCGCGCCTGGTCGACACCTTCCACGACGCGGCCACGCTGGAAGCCCAACGTGCGGCCCTCTCGGCCCTGGGCCGGCTCGGTGGTGAAGCAGAGATCGCGATCCTGGGAGAAGGGCTGATGCACGAGGCACCGTCGGTGCGCGCCGTAGCCGGGCTCGCCCTCGGGTTGAGGGGGCGACGCGAGCATGCCCTGACGCAAGGAGTGCGCGAGCGCCTCGAGCAGCTCGCCACGGACGGCGACCGGGAGATACGCTACGGGGTAGCCTACGCCCTGGCGCGGGAGCACGGCGGCAATGGCGCCGACTTGCTACGGCGGATGGCGGGCGATTCCGATCCTGAGATCCGAGCCCTGGCGATCTTCGGTTGCGCCCGACGTGGAGCCGGTGACCTGGAGCTCTACACCAAGGCGCTGGCCGACGCCGATTGGCGCGTGCGGGTGGAGGCGGCGCGGGCCGCCTCGAGCGCCGACGCTAGCCCCGAGCTGCGGGCCGCCCTCGCCGGGTGGATTGTCGAGCAGGTCGAACAGGGAGATCTCGAGGGCCCAGCCAGCCACCCGGTGTTCATTGGACTCACCCGCCTCGCCGATTTTGTAGAGAGCGAGGCGGTGCGCGCCGCCTTTGACCGGGTCTACGCGAGTCTCTCCCCTGGCCGGAGCTCGGTCCGCGGGGCGCTACACTGCACCGCCGCTTTTGCCCGGGTCCGCGCCGGAGCCGCGCTCGAGGATCTCGTCAAGTGCGGCGGCGATCCGGCCGGCTGGCCCCTGCACGAGCGACGCCGGCTGCTCGCCGACATCCTCAAGGACGGCACCACTGGCGTGCTCGAGGATCGCATGGCGCTGCTCGAGAGTCTCGGGGCAGATCCCGACCCGCGCGTCCGGGCCGCGGCTATCGGCGCTGGCCTGGTCAGTGAGGACGACGAGGTGCGCGAGCTGGCTCGTGGGTTGGCGTTGCTTGTGCTCCAAAACGAGACATCGATGGTAGTCGTCGGTACGGTGATCGAGGTGATCGCCGCGGAGGGAATGACGCTGTCGCCGGAGCTCCAGACGGCCCTGCTCGACCGGGCGCGACGGGAGCAGGCCGGCGACGCAGAGCTCCGCCTGACGATCATCGAGGCGCTGCGGGTGAGCAACGTACGGGAGAGCCGAGAGGTGCTCGAAGCGACTCTGGCGGATGCGAACGTCACCCTGCGCACCGCCGCCCGCGAGGCGCTACTCTTTCTGTTTCCAGAGGAAGAGCACCAGGCCGCAACGACCACGCCCCCGGCGCCGCCGCCGGTAGCGGTGGCCGAGGTGCTCGACCGAAGGATCCTCTGGCACCTGAACACCAATCGCGGCGATATCGTGATCGAGCTGTGGCCGGAGGTCGCGCCCTGGTCCGTCGCTACCCTGGTGTCCCTCGCCAAGCAGGGCAGCTACGACGGCACCCCATGGCACCGGGTGGTACCGGGGTTTGTGGTTCAGGGCGGGGATCCCACCGGATCCGGCTGGGGCGGTCCGGGTTTTGCCATTCCCGGGGAGCCATCGATCCTGCCCTTCGTGCGCGGCGCGGTCGGTATCGCCGACGCCGGTAAGGACACTGGCGGAAGCCAGTTTTTCATCATGCAGGCGAGGGCACCCCACCTCGAGGGGCGCTACACGCTGGTCGGCCGAGTGGAGAGCGGGCAGGAGGCGGTCGACGCGGCGATCGTCGGGGATCAGATCCTGCGCAGCTGGATCTACTACCCCTGAACCTCGCCTTCGTCGCTCGCCTCAGGCGGGGGCAGCGTCTCAGGCGCCTCCGCTGACGCTGACGTCTCAGACGCCTCCGCTGACGCCGACGTCTCAGACGGCTCCGCTGCCGCCGACGTCTCAGACGCCTCCGCTGCTGCCTCCGCGTGCTTCGCCTCTACCGCCTTGGGCTGTGCTTCCGGTTGCCTGATCACGGCCGCCACCGGCTCTGGCTCAGCGGGCACATCAAAGGCCCCCGGCTGCAGGAGACTGAAGGTCATGCCGAGCTTGTGCGCGAGCTCGCCGAGCAGGGCCGCGTCGGAGGGTGCGAAGTCGCCGCCGTCGTTTCGATCCGAGACATTCAGCACCCCGGCCGCCCTGTTGCCGATCAGGATCGGGAAACACATGAAAGCGTCGGTGTTGTATTGGACGTGTCGGGTCGGCGCCACCGAGTCGGTGAGGTTGTTCGAGTCGACCACCTGGCCGGTGGTGAAGACGTAGGCCGAGATGCTGTCCTCCTCCATCACCTTGTGGGCGACGTGGGTGGGCAGTCCAACCGAGGCGCGGATGCGCAGCAAACCATCGCTGTGGTTGAGCACCATCGAGCAGCGCCTGACCTGTAGCTCGCGGGCAATCTCGTGAATCGCCGTGGACAAAAAGAGATCCGGCTCCGTCATCGGCAGGACGCAAGCATCCATGAGGCTGCGCCACGGCGCCCCGTCGAAGCGTTGGTTGAGTTGGTGCACGTGTCGGATGCTGCGGTTGTGCTCCTGCAGCAGCTGGCGGGCTCGAACGACCGCGGTGACAGTTAGCACCAACACCGCGCCCATCACCGCGGACGGCGGGAGCAGGTCGGAGGTGGACGCCACGAAGCCATCGTAGATGATCAGCAAACCGAGCAGACCGAGCCCCACGAAGACCGGCAGGCTGCCAGGCTCGTTGCGCCGCACCGCCTGCGCGCAGAGGTTGGCGGAGTAGAGTGTGACGATCAGGCCCGTGAGGAACACCATCGGTGAGGCGACGAAGTGGAGCCACGAGGCCGGGATGGCCACCAGGCTGGCGATAGTGGTCAACATGACCGCCTGGCCGATCACGACTCGCCGACCACCCAGATCTTCGTAGCGATTGGCGAAAAAGCTACCCAAACTCAGCACCGCCACCAACACCGCGATGTCGGCGATCCGCGCCTTGAGGTCGACCGACGGCAGCCAGGCAAACACCCCGGTGCCAGCCAGGTGCGCAACGGCCAGCGCCAGGCCCGCCCCTACCAACCAGGGCGTCTCGGTCGAATGCTCCCGGGAGGTGCTCAGCAATTGCGCCAGGCAGACGAACACCGCCAATAGGCCCAGGCCCACCCGCACGAAGACCGTCCAGCTCTGCGACGCTGCGATCTGCGCCTCCACCGCCTCCGGCGGCCCGAGCAGAAACGGCGGCGCGACGAGGCCGCAGCCGTAGGAGGGGTCGTAGACCCGCATCGCGATGACGTTATCCCCAGGCACCAGCAGACCGGCCGGGATGATGCCGGTCAGTGGCAACAGCGATGCACCGCCCCGCAGTCGTGCCCCAAACCCACCGCGGGACGCCACCAACGCACCGTTGACGTAGACCTCCACCGCCTCCCGCGCCAGACCGGCCGCGAGCATGAGATTGGTGTCCGGCACCACCTCGTTGATTTGAATGTGGACGCGATACCAACCGTAGCCCGCCCAGCGCTCCGACCAAACGGTGCGATCGGTGGGGACGCGGCGCTCCAACCAACGAAGATCTTCGAGGTTGTGCCGGGCGAACGCCATGTTGTCGCCGGGTCGGAACAGCCACATGCCACTCAGGTCGACGACCTTGGTCGGGTCGGTATAGGCGACGGCCGAGGCCTCACGGGCCGGCAAGGAGAACAGCAGGGCCGCGACCAAGCCGAGGGCCACGCTGCCCGCCAACCAGGCTCCGGCTTTGCCCCGCGGGACCATCGCTCACTTGACGATCTGGGCGGCGACCGACTTGGCGTACTGCGCACCGCAGCCCTTGGACTCCGCGACCTTGTAGAGCGGTCCGACAGCGCGATCGTCCTTCTCCAGGCTCAGCTTGCCGATCGCCGCCTTGCGGACCTTGCAGGAGGTCGACTTGAGATCGTCGATGTAGATCATGATCCAATCGACTTCGTGACCGGCGCCGAGCTTCTCGAGCCGCGCGGCCACCGCCTTGCGCGCCGCCCGATCGCCGAAGGTTGGGTCGTTGACCTTTTCGGCCATGATCGGAATAGCCGCCTTGTCGATGATGCTGTCGATCAGGAATTCCGAAGTTTTTCGCGTGTTATAGTCAGTGTATCCATCGAGCACGGCCTCGACGATCTCCCGGCGCTTGCCGAGATGACTGTTGAGCTTGAGGGCGGACTCGAGGTTATTGATCGAGGCGCGCAGCTTACCCTGTTTGCGATAGAACAGGCCGCGTAGCGCCAGCGCCTCGGCGTCGCGTTGGTCCTCAGCGAGCAACTTCTCGAGTTCGGCTTCGGCGAGATCGTACTCCTCCTCCTCGAGGAGCATGCCCACGGCCTTGTGGCGATAGCGACGCACCTCGGCCCGCTCCTCCGTCGCCTCGGCTGGGATCTGCCCGGCGAAGGCCAGCACATCCTGGGGTGCCCCCTGCTCGGCGGCGGCGCGGGCCTGGGTGACCAGATCACTAAAATCGGAGGACGGACGATAGCGCAGGTAGCCAGCGCCGAGGATGCCGAGCACCGCCAACACCCACATCCCCTGGTAGGCGCGCCGAATCCAACGCAGCCGTTGCCAGTGGGCGAGCTGCAAGCCGCCGTAGGGTAAACCAGCGGCCAGGGCCGTGTCGTTGCGCTCCCCGTCCGTCGTCGCGGCCTCCTCCTCACCCCCCTCGAGGTGGATGAACTTCTTGACCTTGTAGACCGTCACCGGTTCCGGGATGCCCTTGAGCTCGTAATCTCCAACCAACTCGGTGGCGACCTCGGAGCGGTTCATGGTCAGATAGATCGCCTCGGAGAGATAGACGTCGTCGGCCGGGGTGATCCCCTCGAGCCGGGCCGCGATGTTGACCGGCTCGCCAAACACGTCGCCGCGATGAACGCGGATCTCGCCGAAGTTCATGGCGATGCGCAGGTGGATCGCCTGGTCGGTGCTCGTGTTCGCGTTGTGCTGGTGAAGGCGGTCCTGAATGGCGGTGGCGCAGCGAACCGCCTCGGTGGGCGAGCGAAAGACGATCATATACGCATCGCCGATCGACTTGATCACCTTCCCGTCGTAGCCGTGCACCACCGGCGTCACGATGCGCTCGATGCGGCGCAGCATGCGGGCGTTTTCCTGGTGGCTCTGACTCGACGTGGTGGCGGTGTAGCCCTTGAGGTCGGTGAAGACGATGGCCAGGGTGTCGGTCCGCATCGGCACGACGCTACCCTGTTTGGGGTCTAGGGCCAAGGCATCGCCATTGCACCGTCATTGGACAGGACCGCCCGCATCAACTAACCGTGGGCCGTGAGGCTCCTGCGCCACATCGCCGGCTGGCTGGCGGCCGTTGGTATGCTCCTGATTCGTTGGAGCTGCCGCGTCCGCTTCCACAACGATTGCCGGCCTAGCCTCTGGGCCGAGCGTCGCCCGTACGCCTATGCCTTTCTGCACGCCCATCAGGTAGCCAGCCTGATCGCCGGTGAGCCCGGCACCGGCGCGGTGGTCTCACGCTCGGCGGACGCTGACCTGCTGGTCCCGGGCCTGCTCGTGCGCCGCGTCGTGCCGATGCGCGGCTCCACTCGCATGGCGGGTCGGGACAAGGGCGGCCAAGAGGCGCTCGCCCGTCTGGTGGCGCACTCCCGGGCCGGTCGCCCTGTCTACTTCTCGGTCGACGGTCCCCGCGGTCCGCGGAATCACGTCAGTCGGGGTATCGCCGGGCTCGCCATGGAGACCGGTGCGGTCATCCTGGTTTCGATAGCGATCCCGAGCCGGCGCTGGATCCTGACCAAGACGTGGGACCGCTTGCAGATCCCAAAACCCTTCTCTCGCGTGGACGTCTACTTCTCGGATCCGGTCTGGCCCCAGGACGCGAGCAACGTGGATGACCTGCGAGCCCGGATAGGCGAGTTGCACGACCGCCTGGAGCGGGAGCACGATCCGGAGGAAGTGACGCGGGCCGAGCCGCTTCGTCACGCTGGAGCCCGAAGACACTAGGTCATCACATCGGTCGCCGTGTCCGGTCCAGGAATTGGCAAGGGTTCGAGGGCGGCGACCCATTCCGTGGGAGGACCCAGGCGGCCGCCGAGGATCCCACCCACGATCGCGCAGGTGGTGTCGCGGTCACCGAGGCCCTCAACCGTAGTCCAGAGAGCCGCAACAAAATCCGCATGGTGGCGCGACGCCGCCCACAGACAGAACGGTACCGTGTCGAAGGCGGCGATTCGGGATCCGTTTCCGATTCGTGCAGTCACCTGATCTACCCGTTCATCCGGTCCAATTGCCCGCGCTTCGTCAATTCCATGTCGCGTGTCCGAAGGCGGCGTGTGCTCGAGCACGGCGGAGAAGAAGTCCGAAGGGCTGAACGCCTCCGTGGCGGTGGAGTACGCCGCCGCGACGGCCACCGCGATTGCCCCGGCCATGCCCTCGTCGTTGGCATGGGTGATCTCTGCGGAACGCGCCGCCTCGCTGGCCGCTCGTTTACACGATTCAGCGAAGAAAGCGCCGAGTGGTGCCACACGCATCGCCGCGCCGTTCCCGAACGAGCCACGACCGTCAAATAGGGCCGGGGAAACCTGACTCCAGGACGCGCCATGGGCAATGGCGGTGAGGAGCTCGTGTGCGCCACGACCGTAACCCCGTCCCGGATCCTCGATAAACCTCCTTCCAAATCGCGTGGCGAGATCCTCCTGGTCCACGCGGCCGTGTTCGGTGACCGTCTCGTAGACGCTCAGGGCCATGGCGGTGTCGTCCGTCCACCGCCACTCGGGTGCAGGAAGGACACGCGAACGAATTCTTGCGAGGGCTTCGTCGGGGGGCCCAAAAAACCGCTCTCCGAATGCATCCCCAACCGCGAGGCCCTGCAGTGCCCGCCAGGCACGTTGAGTTTGTTCGAGCAATACGTACCCCCCTGAGAAGATCGGTTTGGATGTAGCAGGGGTTCCCGCGAGATCCCAGGTGCCGCCATGACAACATCATGGCTAGTGGGTGACCAAACCACGGCCAGCCCTCATTTTGCCCCCCCGCCCTTTCCTGATACCAGCCCCGCCCATGCGCAAAATCGTCATCCATCGACCGGGGGGATACGGCCAGCTCAAGCTCGAGGAGCACCCCACCCCCCAACCCGGACCGGGCGAGGTGCGGGTGGAGATCACCGCCGCCGGGATCAACTACGCGGACATCGTGGTGCGTCAGGGCCTGTACGAGTCGGCCAAGACCTACGTCGGCTGGCCGATCACCCCAGGCTTTGAGTTCAGCGGCAAGGTCGCCGCGCTCGGTGACGGCGTCGAGGCACCCGCGGTCGGTAGCGAGGTATTTGGCATCACCCGCTTTGGTGGCTACGCCACCGAGATCTGTGTGCCCGCGGATCAAATCTTCCCGCTCCCCAAGGACTTCACCCCCGAACAGGCGGCGACCTTCCCGGCGGTCTTCCTGACCGCCTACCACGCGCTGTTTCAACAGTTCCCACTCGACCCGGAGATGAAGGTGTTGGTCCACTCCGCGGCCGGCGGCGTGGGAACGGCGTTGTTGCAGCTACTGCGGGTGGTCGGCTGCGAGACCGTAGGAGTAGTCGGCTCGACCCACAAGATCGAGGTGGCCAAAGAGTTCGGCGCCACCCACGTCATCGACAAGAGCCGGGAGAAACTGTGGCCACGCGCCGAGGAGCTCGCACCGGCTGGCTACGACGTGGTGCTCGATGGCAACGGGCCGTCGACCCTGCGCCAGAGCTTCGACCACGTCCGGCCGGTGGGCAAGCTGGTCGCCTACGGCTTCCACTCCATGTTCGGGCGCCGCGGTGGCTTCCCCAACTACCTCAAGCTGGGGCTGCAGTTCCTGCGCATCCCGCGTTTCAGTCCCCTCGACATGGTCAACACCAACCGCAGCGTGGTGGCCTTCAACCTCTCCTTTTTGTTCGAGCGCAAGGATCTCCTGCGCGCGGGGATCGAGGACCTGTCGCGCATGATCGCCGAGGGCAAGGTCGTGCCGCCCCAGGTGACGCCCTATTCCTTCGACCGGGTGGCGGACGCCCACCGCGCCCTCGAGTCGGGGCGCACCACCGGCAAGCTTGCCCTGATGATGTCCGACTGACCCTTGAGCCACCGGCGGTTTTGTGGCGATCTCCTGCCATGAGTGACGCAGCCAACCTGGATTCGAAAAAGCTACTCGAGG
>JAUUZB010000857.1 GCA_030590185.1 Deltaproteobacteria bacterium | reverse complement strand
GGCTCCTTGATGGGGAACTTCAGGGCGTGCTCAGCCATGGCGGACCTCCTGGCGACGATTCGACCACCTTAATATAGGCTACCGGCCGCACCGTCACCATCCGCGCATCACGTCCAGGTCATTGATACTGCGCGGGTCCTCTTCGTTCATCACCGCGATGACGTCGGCGTTGAGCCGGCGCTTGGTCTCGCCAAACACGGCGCGGTTCTTGTCGAAGCCGCCAGCGAAGGTGAGCGCCCGCTGGAGGGTTTCCTCTCGGCCGTGAACCGCCTCGCGGATGACGTAGTGGGAGGCGAGGGACTCGGCGTCGTAGCGCCCGCCGGTGAGCTTCATCTCCTCGAGCAATGGCCTAGGGATAGCTTTCTTCACCAGCGCGAGCATGCCCGGGAGGAAGAGCAGCCCGAGGTCCACGCCGGGGATGACCGCGTAGCCGCGGTCGGCCCGCATGAAGCGAAAGTCGCAGGCGCAGGCCAGGATTAAACCGTTGCCGACCACGTGTCCGTTGATGGCGGCGATCACCGGCATGGGGAAGGTGAGGGCGACGATGAACAGCTCGTTGAGCGCGAACAGGAAGTCCTTGACCGCCTGTTGATCGTTGCGGCTGAGCTGCGCCTGGATCCACTCGACGTCCACGCCCTGGGACCAGCTCTTGGGGTCGTCGGAGGTGATCACCACGCTGCGGGTGCCGTCGTCGGCGAGGATCTCAGCGAAGGCAGCGAGCAGCGCGCCCACGAATGGACCGTCGTGGCGGTTGTCGCCGTTCTGCATGGTGACGACGGCGGTCGGGCCGTGTCGCGTCCAGGATAGCGGCATGGGTGCCTCACCAGGCAAAGAAGACCAGCTCCTCGAGGTCGGCGGGAAAGTCCGTAGGCTTGGCGGTGAAATCCGCCGCCTCCGGTAGTTGCTCAGCGATCTGGCGTGCCTCGGTGAGGTAGCGGCCATAGGTCGCCTCGGGATCCTTCTCCCGTGTGGGCTCCGGGACGCCGCGTAACATCGCCGCGAAGTCGAGCAGCGGCCCGGTCGGCTGACGCTCGCGATGCGTCCAGTTGCCGCTCCGGAGATCAAAGTCGTAGAGCGGTCGGAAGCGGTCACCGTACTCAGCGATGAAGCTCGCCGCGTCGAGTAGGAAACGACACTCGGCCTCACTCATCACGTAGTGGAAGCCGACCCGGACCCAACCCGGCTTGAGGCCCTCGTAGCCATCGAGGATGACGCAGAGGTAGCGTTCCGACTCCGCGTCGGAGATCCCGAGCAGGCGGTGGCCGTAGGGGCCGGCGCAGGAGCAGCCCGCCCGGGATTGGATCCCGAACAGATCGCTCAACAGGGTGGTGACGAAGCGGTGGTGCAAATAGCGGCCATCGGGCCGTCGAACGTTGAAGGAGAGGATCGGCAGGCGCTCGCGGGAAGCGGGCCCGAGCAGCTCGAGCCGGTCGTCCCGTTCGAAGCGCTCGAGGGCGAGATCGAGCCAACGGTGCTCGCGTTCTTCGATACCAGCGGCGCCGATGTGATCCTTGAGCGCGAAGACCAGGCCGCAACGGATCTTCTGGATGATGCCCGGGGTGCCCGCCTCCTCTCGGCGCTCGATGTCGTCGGCGTAGACGTGCCCGAGGGGGGAGACGTAGACCACGGTGCCGCCGCCGCCGGTGGTCGGGACCTCCAGGTCGTAGAGATCACGGCGAAAGACCAAGACCCCGGGGGTACCAGGGCCACCGAGCATCTTGTGGGGTGACAGGAAGACGGCGTCGAGGGCTGCGTCGGGGTCGTCGGTCGGGTGCATGTCGATGGAGACGTAGGGAGCGAGCGCCGCGTAGTCGAAGCAGGCGATGGCGCCGTAACGGTGCAGCGCCCGGGCGATGGCGTGCACGTCGCTGCGCACCCCGGTGACGTTGGAGGCCGCCGAGAAGGAGCCGATGATGCGTCGGCCCGGGCGCGCCAGCTTGGCGAGAATTCGATCGAGCTCCTCGAGATCGATCAAGCCCCGGTTGTCGAGGGGGCACTCGACGACCTCGGCGATTGTCTCCCGCCAGGTGATCTCGTTGGAGTGGTGTTCGTAGGGGCCGACCACCACGACCGGATCATCCTGTCGATTGGTGCAGTTCTTGGCGTCGCAACCGGGCGGCACCACCAGGCCGAGGATCTCCTGGAAACGTTTGATCGCGCCGGTGCTGCCGGTGCCGACGAAGATCGCCGCGTCCCCGGCGTTGGCGCCCACGCCGCGTTTGACCATCGCCTCGGCTTCGGCGGAGCGCGCCGTGGTGTTGAGGCCGGTGGTGGAATCCTCGGTGTGGGTGTTGCCGTACTCCGCGAGGGCGGTGCGTGCCAGGTACGCTTCGATCAGCGCCAGGCAGCGGCCGGAGGCGGTGTAGTCGGCGTAGGTGATCATGCGCGGCCCAAACGGGCCGTCGAGTAGGGCGCGGGCGCCGATGATCCCCTCGCGCAGCCGAGCGCAAAAGGCGTCGAGCTCAGTTCGGTCCAATCCCATGGGGCCGTATTGCGCGTCCTGGGCTGGCGCTCAACCGTTGAGCTCTACTTCGAGCTCCGCCGCGCTGATCACCCGCAGCAAGGGGTAGAGGACGTTGCGCCGGTAGAGGCCGAGGGTCTGCTGGTGCAACTCCTCGGAATAGGCAGCGCAGCAGTCTTCGAGAAAGACCGCCTCGAAGTCGTGGCACAGGGCGTCCATGACCGTGGTCAGGACACAGAAATTGGTAGCGATGCCGGCCACCGCGCACAGGCCGACCCCGCGCTCCCGCAACCAGGTGTGGAGCTCCGTGCCGAAGAAGGCGGAGAAGCGCGGCTTCGGGAGCCAGAGATCGTCGCCGCCGCGGTCGAGCTCGTCAATCACTTCGGCCCCGGTGGTGCCGACCAGCGAGTGGGGCGGGAGCTTACTCTTGAAGATGAAATCCTCCTCCCGGTAGGCGTCGGTGGCAAAGACCACCGGCCAACCCCGGGCGCGGAACAGGCCGCTGAGCCGGTTGATGGTCGGCACGGTCTTCTTGGCGAGCTCGGTCAGCAGCATGCCGCGGCTCTCGTCGAAGTTGTCCTTGACCATGTCGATCACCAGCAGGGCGGGTTTGGTGTGGGGGTCGTTCACCAGCAGGGCCGGTTTGGTATGGGCGTCGTTCATCTCGGGAATCACCGCTCCGTCCGCCCTGAGCCGTGGCCCGCGACAGCCCGCCCCGAGGCGAAGGGCACCCAGACCACCGCGACTTCGATCAGGTCGATGTCGTTCTTTTCGAGTCCGATCTCCATCTTCTCGATCGCCTCCGCCGCAGCGGTCCACTCGTCGTCGATCTCACCGAGGGCGTCCGCGAGCTCGTCCTCGAGGGCATCGAGCCTCTCGAGCTTATCGTCGATCTTTCCCTTGGCGCTTCGCAGGCGCTGCTC
>JAUUZB010000421.1 GCA_030590185.1 Deltaproteobacteria bacterium | reverse complement strand
CCGCAGTCGGCCTCAAAGGCGTGGTCACCGGACATCACCTCGTCCATCCGAAAACCGAGCTTGCCCTCGCGGGCCTTTTTGACGATCTCTCGCAATCCAAACATGGCGCCTCCTACTGAAGGGTCGGCTGCGCCGACGTGGGTCCAAAACCGACAAAAGCGAAGGTGACGATCTCCTCGGCGACCGCCTGAACGTCGAAGCGCTGCTCCGTGTCCCGGCCGAGCAGGGTCGCGGTACGTAACGCCATGCCGACGATGGCCTGGGCGATGATCTCCGAGCGGCAGGGGCGCGCAAAACCCTGGGCGATGGCGTGGTCGAGGTAGAACTGGGCGAGGGTGGCGAACTGATCGTAGACGCCCTGGAGCCGCTCTTCGAGGGGGCCGCCAATGGCCGGGGCCTCGCGCTGGAGCATCAACACCAGCTCCCGGTTCTCCTCCACAAAGGCGGCGACCTGACCGACCGCGGATAGGGAGGCGGCGCGATACTCCTCGAGGTTGGTGGGGAGCTGGGAGGACATGGGCTCGAACTTGGCGAGCAGGGCGCCGACCATGCGCTCGAGGAGCGCCGCGAACACGGCGGGCTTGTCGGAGAAGTGCCGGTAGAACGTGCCCTGGCCCACGCCGGCGCGGGCGACCACGTCGGAGACTAAGGTCTTATGAAAGCCCTGCTCCACAAAGGTATGTTGCGCTGCGTCGAGCAGGGCCTCGCGGGTGCGGACCTTGCGTTCTTCGTTGCGGCGTTGGCGTAGGGTGGAGGGCATTGGCCGAGGCGTCCGGTTCAGGTTAACTGGTTGATTGAAAAGATATAAACGAAACGGACGGACCAGTCAATCTCGTTTGTTCAGAAAGGCCGGTTTTTTTGAGGTCGGTTTGTGGAGATGGGGCCGACGGGCTATCCTTTCTTGGTCTGCTCCGGGAGCCGGGGTGGCGGGGGGAATGTCGATCGGGAGACCGGAGTGAGCTGGGTGAATCGTTCGCGACGAGCAGAGGCTTGGGCACGGGCTGGGAGTGAGGCGCGGGCCGCGGGTGCGGGTGGGCTCTGGCCCGGCCGGGTCGTCGGGATCGTCGCGCCGATTCTGGTGATCCTCAGCTCCGGGGCCCTCGGCTGCACGGCCAAGAGAGTGATGATGCCCGCGCGCCTTCCGGCCTACGCGACCTCGCCGGCGGATTTCGGCGACGTCACCCTGGTGTTGCGCGAGCTGAGCGTGGCGGGACGCAGCAACACGGATACCCCGGCCGCCGTCGACGCCCTGCGCCGTCCCTTGCTCGACGTGGCTACGCGCTTCAACCGCTTCGCGAGCGTGGTCGACGGCCAGGCTGCACCGGCTGAGCTCGCAGGACCGACCGTGGTGCTCGACGTGGACGTTCACGTCGCGCACACCTCCAATCACACCTACATCCTCGACCTGTTCTTCTTCTACCCAATGACCGGTTACTTTCCGCTCACCCCGTGGTGGGGCACCGCCACCGTCACCGCGCGGGCCTATCTGTTCGCGCCCGGGGGGGGCGAGATCTGGCGCACCAAACAGAAGGGGCAACACCCCTACAGTATGTTTTTCTACAGCTGGTACCGAGCGGCGCCGATCGAGGCGGCCTACGGGGAGGCCTATGCCCAAGCCTTCGAGCGCATCATGACCGACCTGGCCGGGGCCCACGCCACCATCGTCGCAGCCCTACCGGCGGGGGGACGCCCGGTGGTGCAGACTGGCGTGAGCTACAGGACCCAGGGCGGTCCGAGCGAGAAGCTCGCGGTGCTGCCCACCAGGCTCGAGGCGGGTACCGAAGGATCGGTGCCGGAGCTGTTCGATGACTATGTCCTGACGTCCGTGCACCACGCCGGGAACTTCGACGTCATCGGCAAGACCGACCTCGACGCGCTCATCGACTTTGATCAGCAAAAGGAGCTGCTCGGCTGCGACGATGTTAGCTGTTTCGCAGAGCTCGGGGGTGCCCTCGGCGTGGACCTGCTCCTCTCCCTCTCCATCGCCCGGATCGGGGGGGATTGGGTCATCACCGCCAAGTTGATCAACCAGGGCAAGGTCAGGGTTGAGGCGCGGGCCAACGTGATCGTCACCGGCGAGGTCCGTCAGTTGATGGAGGCGATCCCCGGCCTGCTGCAAAAGTTGATGAGCAGCCGATCGGTAGTTGAGCCGGCGAGCTGAGCGGCAGCATGGCTACCGTTCAGGTATGATGGCAGAGTAGGGGGGGCACCTGCCCCACCCAGAGCCCCGGCTCAGTGGCCCGAGGAGGAGCGGAGCAGATGAAGAGATCCGGCGTCCGACTGATGGTAGCGACCTTGCTCCTCCTCCTGCCCCACGCCTGCGGGCAACGCCCAGGCGACGGAGGCGGCGGCAACAGCGGCACCGATTGCGACTGCTCGGGCAGCCTGCCCAACTGTGATCCAGACACCGGTGAATGCCAGGCGTCCTGCCCAGGGACCGCCTGTCCCGCGGCTCTGCCCAACTGCGACAGCGACGGCCTCTGCGTCGCGCCCTGCACGACCGCCACCGACTGCACGAACCCGACGTCACCCAATTGTGATCCAGACACGGGCCTGTGCCAGGGGGAGTGCCCGGAGATCCCCTGCCCGCCGGATGTGCCAAACTGTGACACGGACGGGGGCTGCTTTGCGGACTGCGCCGACCATGACGATTGCGTAAATCCAGCCCAGCCCAACTGCGTGGCGGCCACCGGCGTCTGTCAGGGTGAGTGCCCGGCCATCGACTGTCCGCCCCCGCTGCCCAACTGCGGTGCGGGCGGGCTGTGTATCGCGGACTGCTCGACCAACTTTGATTGCACCAATATCAACTTCCCCAACTGCGACTCCGCCACTAGTCTCTGCCAGGGCCAGTGTCCGATGGTCGATTGCCCAGACTACCAGCCGAACTGTACCGCCTCTGGGCTCTGTTTCCCGCCCTGTGGGGATGATCCCGACTGCCTCAACCTGGCCGAGCCAAATTGCGATACCGCCACCGGCCTGTGCTTTCTCGCCGGCTGCAGCGACGATGACGACTGTCTCAACCCGGCCGCGCCGATCTGCGATACCGCCACCGGCCTGTGCTATTTCGACGGCTGCCTCGACGACAGCGACTGCTCCCCCCCGACCACGGTCTGCGAGGACACCCAATGTGTCCCGGGTTGCACCATGCACAGCGACTGTGATCCCGCCGACCGCTGCGACCTGATCACCCCCGGCCACCTCTTTCACTGCGAACCGCGCGATTGCATCTGGGACAGCGACTGCCCGCCGGCGCTGCCGGTCTGCGACACCGACGGCTTGATGGACCCAGAGGGCGGCGGCTACTGCACCACCGGCTGTGACACCTTCTACGACTGTCCCATCGGTTACGACTGTGACCCCGCCACCCACGCCTGCACGGTTCGCGATTACGGCGACATCGGCCAGGACTGCGCCGCCGGCTGCCACAGCGGTTTCTGCCTCGTCGACGAGGGCAATGTCTGCACCGGCTTCTGCTGCATCCAACACGACTGCCCGCCCGGTTGGGGTTGCCGCACCCACGATGATGGCACCGGCGGTGATCGCACCTTAGACGTCTGCGTACCCTTGCCGATGACCCAGGGCGAGGGGCGGTACAGCGACGGCTGCAACTTCGACGAGGACTGTCGCAGCGACATCTGCACCGGCGCCGAGTGCCTAGAGACCTGTTGCACCGACGGGGACTGCGACCAGCCCTTCGTGTCGAACGTCTACTGCTCCCCGGGCTCGTCGATCCAGCGCAGCAACTGCACCCCAAAGGACAGCGGCGACGATCCGGTCGGCACCCTCGGCTGCACCACCGGCACCGCCGACTGCAGCTCCGCCCTGTGCCTCACCCTGTTCTACGCCGACATCGGTTGTACCAACGACGACGGCTGCCCCACCCTGAGGCCAACTTGCTATGACCTAGCCTACGGCAATCTCTCCAGCAACGAATGCGTGCACGACCATTGTTCGGGCCATTGCTGCTCCGCCGACGACTGCCCGGATGCCGCTGGCTACCGTTACGCCTGCGGTAAGGCCGTGCTGCCCTCAGGCGGCGACTACAACCTCTGCATGTTGCACGAAAGCGCCGGGACCAAGGGTGAAGCCGAAGCCTGCGCCTCGGACGACGAATGCCGCTCCGGTTTCTGCTCCGACACGGCCAACGTCTGCCGGCGCCGTTGTTGCACCGACGCCGACTGCACGAGCGCACCCAACCTGCGCTGTGGTCTCGAGCAGGCTGTCGTCTATGTCGGGACGCGGTGGTTGAACTTCTGTTTGCCGTAACGTTAATGAGGATTCGCGGGTCCGTCCCCCGAGTTTCTAGAGAGTAGGGGTATGCACGCCGACGTCTTGCCATGGCCACCGGGGACCGCGCCGTTGATGCTGGCGCCCATGCAAGGGCACACCAACCGGGGCCTGCGCAGCGTGTTTGCGCAATCGGTGCGCCCCGATGTGTTGTTCACCGAGTTCGTTCGCGTACGCCCCGCTGCCCGCGAGCCCTTGAGCGCTGTCGATCGCATCGAAGCGCTTCGCACCCACGCCGGCATCCCCCTCGTGGTGCAGTTGATCGGCGTCGCCTCAGGGGCGCTGGTCGATGCGGCGCGCACCTTGCAAGACCTCGGCGTACGCCACATCAACCTCAACATGGGTTGCCCCTACGGACGCCAAACGACGAGCTACTCCGGCGGCGGCATGTTCCGCGATCCCGAACGGCTGCCCGAGTTGTTGGGAGCCCTCCGCGAAACGGTCGTCGGCAGCCTGTCGATCAAGGCGAGGACCGGTACCGATGATCCTGGGCAGATCTTCGAGTTGCTCCCCCTGTTTGAGGATGCGGGCATCGATTTCCTCGTCTTGCATCCGCGCACGGTGGCGCAGAAGTTCGATGGGCACGCCGACCACGGGGTCACCGCCGAGGTTGTCCGCAGCACCTCGCTGCCGGTCATCGCCAACGGAGACATCTTCGATGCGGCCACGGCGCAACGCGTGCTCAGCGACACCGGCGCCGCCGGGCTGATGCTCGGCCGCGGGGCACTCGCCGATCCGCTGTTGTTCCAACGCATTCGAGGCCAGGCCTCGGAAAGGCCGACAGCGCAGGAGCGGCGGGTG
>JAUUZB010001025.1 GCA_030590185.1 Deltaproteobacteria bacterium | reverse complement strand
GTTGGCGCCGCGGTGGGCGAACAGCAGAGGGCTGGGAAGATCGTCGAACATCAGGCTCACTGGCGGGTGGGGTAGTACCGCTCGGTGCAGATTTCAAGCTGCGACTTTTTTGCGCCCGCGGCCCCTACGCCCCAAACTTGGCCCATGGATGCTGACAGGCGCGCCGTCCCTCGCACGATCACCACCATCCCCATCGAAGCCTTCGACGGGGGGCCCCCGTTGCACGGCCGGGATATCAGCCTCGGCGGCCTGATGGTCACGACCCGGCGCCCGCGTTGGCCCGGCGCCCTGATCCGCGTCCGCTTCAAGCTGCCCAAACAGCAACGCGCCATCCGCGCCACCTGCCGGGTGGTCGGGTTGCTGCCGGAAGAGGAGGGCGTCGGCCTAGCGCTCACCTTCCTCAAGCTGGCCCCCGAAGCCCAGCAGGCCATCGCGCGCTTCATGGATGAGCGCCCGCTGCCCGACTACGACGACCTCTCCATCGCCGCCAAGGTCAACGCCTGGGTGGAGCGCATGGTCGAGGACTGCAAGCAGCTCAAGGCACTCGCGCAGGTTTGACCGCGCTCACCAGCCGACGAAGACCTTCCCGGACAATGCCACCACCAGCGACTTGTGCGCCGGGTGGGTGGTCTCGATCACCAAGAGGGCGCTGCGTTGATCACTGCTGAGCCCGAAGGAGACCAGCAGCTCCATGCTGTCCCCGGTGCCGAGCGGCTCCTCGAGGTCCGGCTCCTCGACGTCGAAATACTGGGCGTCACCACCGTTGACCGCGAAGCTCTCGGCGTCGACGATATAGATGTTGGTCACCTGCACCCAGGATGAGGTGCCGTTGGTGATGATGACCGGATGCGCGGTTTGCACCGCCTCCGAGTTGATGCTGCCAAAAAACCCGAGCTCCGTCGGCAGGGTGGCTATCTGCGGGGTGGGCGGGGGCGGTTCAAACCAAACCTCCTCCTCGGGCTCCAGCTCGCAATAGGTGCAGGACTCGACCTCCGGGGCCACGGGCACGGGATTCAAAACGTCGGTCTCCGCGCCGCAACCAACCAGCAACGCGAACCCTATCGCCCAACCGATGCAATCGAATCTCCTCACCCCCTGAGCATAAAGCCTTCTGGCGCAGAGGCAATAAATATATCAATAAAAACAGATAGTTATGTAGGTTTCGGTGGGAGAGGTGCCACCCCTATGGGCGGGGGTGGGACAGGGCTAAAAGGCGATGGCCACGCCGACGGCGGGTCCAAAATTGCTCATCTCGACCCGTAGGCCAACCCCGCCGGTCGGCTCCCAATAGGCGCCGATGGCGCTGGAGCCATCGACGGTGATGAACTGGGTCTGGGCGGCGTTGCAGGTGTTCTGGGCGGCAAAGGGAATACTGATGCCCATCTTGACGGTGGCAAACAGGCTCCAGGCGCGGGTCAGGTACCAGGTCCACTTCACCCCGCCGACCGGGGTCACCCGCAACCAGCGGTTGGCGCAGGTGAAGTAGCTGTTGTGGAACTGGAGATAGCTGCCGACCTCGATGCTGAGCTCATCGTTGAGGGAGCCGATCATGCCGTCCTCGAGCACCGGGAAGCTGAACCAGGCGCCGATCCCGGTGTGCAGGGTGCCGAAGAACCCGGCGTTCACCATGAGATCGATCCGCACCGACCGGGACTGGGCGCTGCGATCCCCGAGGATCCACTCCTCCTGAGGCTGGGCCATGGCCGGCGCCGCCACGGCAACACCGGCGGTGACCAATAGACCAGCGACCAGGGGACGCAGGCCGCTCCAGGCTCGGGGGGAGAACGACATCATCACGGGCGATGCTCAGGCGGCCAGCATGACCCGCTCGCGGCGCTCCGCGATGTAGCGGGCGATTTCCTCGGCGTAGGGCCGCTCGAGGTGGATGAAGCGCAACCCGACCAACGGGATCACGTTCGACTCCTTGTAGGACATCACCTCCACCCGGGCGTCGACCGGGAAACCGAGCCCCGGCACCTTGAACTCGACGTTCATCAGAGGTGCCACCGGCTCGCCGGCGCAGCGCAGCCCCGACAGGGAGATGTCGGTGGCGGTCAGGTGCTTGCCGTTGCCGAGGCGCACCCGCGAAATCAATGGTGCCCGCACCGCCCGGCGGCGATCGAGCCGGCGTCGGCCCCGGGCCGCCCACTGGGCGTTGAACATGGAGTTATCGAGCATCCGCTGGGCCTTGGCCCGTAACACCGGATCGCGGCCCTGGCCAGCGGCGGCCATCCGGTACCAGCGATCATCGATGAGCGACACACCCTCGACGTTGCCGAGCAGTGGCGAGATATCGACGTCGATGTCGAATTCATCAGCTAAGGCATCAGGATAATTAATCTCAGACATGGGTTCCTCCGGTTGCGCACGACGCCAGTTTGCGGGGCCGGAGGCGGACCGTCAATTTTTCTGCCCTCTCGTGGGGCGCGACTTTTGTTGACCCCCCGGACTGCATATCTTGGGCAGGTCGAGGGACGAGGCATGAAACGGCTGGCGTTGATCATTCTTACCTGTGGCGGCTGCGCGACCGGGGCTGGGCCCGTGCCCACCGGCGCCGCAGCCGAGGACTACCCCACCGCCGGGAGCCCCGACACCGAACGCCTCGCGACCCTCGAAGCCGCGCTCAGCACCGAGCGCGAGCGCAACCAACGCCTGACGAGCGAGCTGAGGGAGGAGCGCGCCGCAGCGGCGACCCGTGCGGCCGGCCCGGCCAAGCCAGCCCGGCCGGCACGCGAACGCCCCGAGGCCTCCAGGGTCTACCCGGTTCCCATCGCTGACGCAGCGGTGCGCGGCCCGGCCGATGCCTGGGTGACCGTGGTGGCGCTCTCGGAATACCCCTGCACCTACTGCGCCCGCGCCCACGCCACCCTCGAAACGCTGCGGACAGCCTACGGGCCGGCCCTGCGCCTG
>JAUUZB010000184.1 GCA_030590185.1 Deltaproteobacteria bacterium | reverse complement strand
GTCAGGTCGAGGAGCGCCGACTCGCTTTGCAGCAGGCGCAGGGAGGCGTCGCGGGTGGCCGAAAATGCCGCATCCCGGTTGAGGTCCGGGTATTCCTGGCGTAGCGCGTCCGACATCCAAGAGCTGCCGCCCGCCAATTCGTGGATCGGCAGGTCGCCGGTGTGGTTGTTGTCCTCCCGGTCGCAGGCATAGGCCGGGTCGACCATGGCGTCGGGCATGTGGCAGTTCTGGCAGGTGTGAAAGTCGAGGGCGCCCGGGTCGCCGAAGTCAGAGAGCACCCACTCCCGGTAGGTGCGCTCGATGGGGAAGGGCTGGCCGGTGTCGACGCCGTCGACGATCAGGTTGAAAGCCGGGTGGGTGACGTTGTGGCAGTTGCCGCAGATCAACCCGTCCTCTTGGTACGAGGAGAAGATCCACTCGTGCGGCGGCTCGCTGGCACCGTCGGCGGGATAGTCGTACGGCCCGCGGCGGCAGGGTTTACCACTGCCACCGCAGCCCTCGTCGTCGATCCAGAACTTGCCGTTCTCGATGTAGAACGGCTGCTCCCCCGGGGGCGGCGAGAGGTTGATCATCATCCGGTGGCAGAAGTGGCAGGTCATGCCTTCGTAGTCGTCGTCGGTACCGTCCATTTTGCCGAGGAAACTACAGCCATCGACCGTGCCGTCCGGCGGCTCCGAGCGGCCGTCGAGCCAGCCCACCGGTACGTGGCAGCGCAGGCACATGTCGCCCACCCCGGGGATGTCGTTGTTGGCCACGTCGAGGGCGGCCCAGAATATGATGTCTCGACTCGCCTGGGCCATCATGCTCCCGGACCAGGTCGGGTACGGCTCGATATGATTCGCCGCGTCATAGTCACCGTGGCAGCCGCCGCAGTTGCCGGGGTCCCGGAGGCGGTTCTTCAGGGGCGGCTGGGTGCCCTCGTCCGTGAAGGGCCCGGCGGCGGTGCTGGCCGCGAATAGGACCACGGCCGCGAGGCTGGCGCCTGCGGCCAGGGAGCCGAGGAGGCGAACGGATGGCATGGCGGTCACTGTAGCTCTCCTTTTTGATCGTTCCCGCGCGACCTGCCGGCACAGGTGGGGGCTCCCACATTCGGGCCAGAATACAGGAAAATGGCCCTAGGTACAGCCAGAAGCTGTTTCGGGACGATTCGGGTCCCAGAGGGCCAGGCAAAATAGTTCGGTCGATTCACGCAACCGTTTTTTGGCCCCCCGTGTATGTCTAGGTACACCTGAGGACCACCAGAAATCGGGTGCCCCGGGGCTTCGCCCCACCCTTCTTGAATCGCTTCTGTTTGACTGAGGTTCACCATGGACGGTTATCTGCGCGGCGCCCTCGACAGCTACCAGATCCAAGACCGTTGGAACCACGGCACCATCGACGGCGCCGAGCGCTTTCATGACCGCGGCGAGGCCGAGTTCTTCCTGCGTCGCATCGACCTCGGCCAGGCTGGCCTGCGCACCCTGCGCGCCGGCCTCGGTTCGGACTCCCTGACCCCCGCCCAGGACCTCTCCGACCACGACGTCGTGGCCCGCTGTGCCGAGCGCCTCTCCTCCGGCGCCTGGCAGGTAGCCAAGCAGCAGAAGCTGACCCCCCGCCCCAGCGCCCGCCCGGGCCTGAACTTCGAGGTCTGGGGCGTGGACGTAAACCTCAACATGGGCATGAAGGGCGCCAACGCGACCTTCGAGGGCGACAACGGCAGCACCGACCTCAGGATCGACAAGAAGGGTCCCAAGCTGACCATCGCCAACTCCGACGAGGACCGCAGCCTCGAGGCGAACATGGACGGCCTCACCCTGAACAAGAAGGACGAGGACGGCGAGCGCCAGATCAAGCTCGACAAGAAGGGCAACCTCACCCTCGCCAGCAGCAACGACGACAGCTCCCGCCAGATCAAGGTCGGCAAGGACGGCCTCTCCCTGAGCAACAAGGACGGCGACGGCTCCCGCAACCTCAGCATCAACAAAAACGGCATCGCCCTAGGCAAGAGCGGCTCCGACGGCTCCCGCAACGTCAACGTCGGCAAGAACGGCCTCGCCCTGAGCAGCGGCGACGGCGACAGCCGCCACCACATCGGCATCACCAAGGACGGCAAGGTCAGCGGCGGCCTCCACCTCGGCGACGAGGACAGCGGTATCGGCCTCTCCACCGACGCCAACGGCGGCATCAAGGGCTCCGCAACGGTCGGCGGCATCACGGTTGGCCACAGCCAGGGCGCCGACGGCGGTCACACCACCATCGGCAACGACAAGTACAACGTCGACCTTCAAGAAATCGACGACTTCATCGACGCGGAGGACAGCGGCGCCATCGGCGACGTCTTCGACGACATCGGCGACGGCGACTTCGGCGACGCCAAGGACAAGATCAGCGCCATCTGGGACGCTAAGCCCTTTGAGAAGGGTGCGAATCAGGCTGCTTGAGGGACTCTTTTTTCTCTGCCGGATTTCTCGGGGCCTCCGCCTAGGGAGCCGCTCTTGACGGATCTCTAGAAACCGGATGATGCTCAGCTCGAGAGGTGAGCAGTATCACCCGGGCGGCCGTGCTAGGGAGCCGCTCGCTCCTGCTTACGCTCCTCACGAAACGGGAGGTACTGCTCCGGCTCTTGGGGTGTGGGCGCTCCGATCGATTGTGGGTGCTTCGCCTCCGCCGCACCCCCCGTTTCGCTGCGGTGCCGCGCGTCGCTCGCTTTGGCCTAGCTGGTGAGCTCGACATCCACTGCGGTGGGAGACCGTAGGGTGGAATTCTAGCCCTGGGCTTTGTGTGCTGTGGGTGCGTCGCGTTTGGGCTCGATCGCGCCGTCGCGTTCTCGTGCAAAGGAAGCGCTTGGTGTGGCTCGTGCATGGGTCGCCGCATGACGGATTCGGCCGCCTATGTGGTCGACCACATTATACCTAATATACCCATGCGGACGTGGACTCTCACCGTGCCGTATCCGCTGCGCTACCTAATGGCCTGCAATACGCAACCCCTGAGGGTCGGCCGGGCTGCCCTCGCCTCCAATTGGTGGCATACTCCGCCGCATGGGAATTGTGCATTGGATCGGGATCGTCGCGGTGGTCGGCGGGTGTGGTGGGAGCTTGAGCGAGCGAGCCAGCCGCGTGAGGATCTATTCCTCGGCAGAGCAGGTTGGCGATTGTGAGGATCTGGGCGAGGTCCGAGGGACAGGCACGGGTACAGGGGGCCGCAAGCGCGCAGAGAACGAAGCCCGCGAGGAAGCTCTCGCCATGGGTGGCGATGCGATCGTAGTCCGCGACTACACGTCGGGGATGCTCACCGGCCACGTCGTCGAGGCCTCGGCCTACCGATGTAAGGGTGGCGCTACCGCGGTAACCACCCACGCCACGCCGGAGACGCCATCGGGGCCGCCCATCACGGAGGTGCGTCTCTCCGAGCCGGCCAGCATTCTGGTGCTGGACTTTCGGATGTTGGACGGCGAGCAACGCATCGGACGCATCCTCGCCAGTATGATCGGAGCTGAGCTGCAAAAGGTCGACAAGCTGAGCGTGATCGGCAGCAGCGATATCGAAGCGGCGCTCGACGTGGAGAAGCGCAAGGACATCCTTGGTTGCGATGAAACCTCGTGCTTGGCGGAGATCGCCGGTGCGATGGGCACCAGGCTCGTGTTGCACGGCACCGTGGGCTCCATCGGCTCCACGTTCGCCGTCAACGCCAGCGTGTACGATAGCCGTTTGGGAGAGTCGAGAGCGCGTGTGTCGCGCACCGTGGATCGAGATGAGGACGCCCTCGTACGGCTCGTCCCAGACATCTCAGCCGAGCTGGCGCGCGGTTTAGCCGCGGCGAGGTAGACACGCTCCGTCTCGTCACATCGCTCGCCCAAAGCGAGCGACGCGCGCCGGAGACAGCCTAAACAGCTCGGCCAAAGCGAGCGACGCGCGGCACCGCAGCGAAACGGGGGGTGCGGCGGAGGCGAAGCACCCACAATCGATCGGAGCCCCCACACCCCAAGAGCCGAAGCAGTACCCCCCGTTTCGCGTGGAGCGCAAGCAGGAGCGAGCGTCTCCCCAGCACGGCTCCCCAGCACGGCCCCCCCCCCCCAGCACGGCCCCCAAGCACAGCCCCCAAGGACCTAAAGGATCTTCCCCACCAACCCCCGCACAGTCTCCCTCTCCCCCTCCGGCGCCAACCTCGCAATCCACCCCAACAACGGCCCAAACACCGCCTGCCCCTCACTACCCAGCAAATCAAACGGCGGCGGCACCCGCAAAACCCGCTGACAAATCCCGAGCCCATCGAGCAACCGCTCACGCTCCTCAGCATCCAGCGCAAACCCAATAGCCCCAAGCGACACCCGCCGCGCCTCCTGGCAACTTCGAGTCCGGTCCTGCCACCCCCGATGCAGCCGCGGCGCAATACACGGCAACTCCGTAGCAGAGAGTAAATCGATCAAATCCCGCCCAGAGATAAAGTCGCTAACATCAGTCAACGCATCCCGCACCCCAACAATCGCCGGATCCGGATCCGCCATCAGCGTCTGCTGCGTCGCCGGATACTCCTCCCGCACCGCCCGCAACCGCTCGAAGGCCAGCAAGAACGCAGCCCGGAAACAAAACTCCAGAGCCGTCGTTTGAGCGAGCGGATCCTCATCCCGGGCGAGCCCAAAGCGCCCCACCAACCCCAACAGATCCTCGGCGGCACGAATTCCATCGACCATCGCCCTGTCTCCTATCCTCGCTAGCGCCCCGTAACGCCGCCAGCAGCAACAAACGGATCCACCGCGGTCATCAATTGCAAGTGACACTGCTGGCAATTCGTCCGCACACCATGCGCCGGCACCAACTCAGGCCGAGCGTTCGGCCCCAGATGGCAAACCGCGCAGTCCGCACGATCCTGCAGCCGGTGGGGAATGTAGTTTGGCCCGAGCGGCTGCAACGGATCCGGCGCCGCTCCCGGCCGCAACGGAACCAAGGTCGAGGCCGAAAATAACGTACCCACCCGCTGCTCCACGTGACACTGCCGGCAATTCACATACTCCGGATGCGGCGTAATCTTCGCCCGCCGCCCGTTGTCCACGGCGTCACCCATGGCGTGACAAGCCAAGCAATCCAGCCGCCCGAGCGCACGCACCGCATGGGGAACGACCGGTGGCGCCCCCTCGTAAGCACGGTCAGCCTGACGCTCCCGAACCAGCCGAGCGAGGGCCGCCTCAGTCTTGGCCGCCCCGGAATGATCCGCCCCTTCCTCACAACCAACCAGGCCGGCCACCAACGAGCAGGCCACAACAAACTGCCACCGGCACCTCACGGTCTCACACCCTCTCCACGCGCACGGCGCACTTTTTATAGTCCGACTGCTTCGAAAGCGGACAGTGTGCGTCGAGGGTCAACACGTTGACGATCTTAGCCTCCTCAAAGAACGGCACAAACACCGATCCCCTGGGCGGCACCCCCCGCTGTTTGATGCTCGCCGGCAACTCGAGGCTACCGCGGCGACTCACCAACCGAACCGCCGCCCCCGAGGTGACGCCCATCTCCCGCGCGTCCTCCGGGTTGAGTTCGACATAGGCCTTGGGCATCGCCTGATGAAGCTGGCGCACCCGACGGGTCATCGATCCAGTATGCCAGTGCTCCAGCACCCGGCCGGTGCACAACCAGAACGGGTACTCTTTGTCCGGCTCCTCCGGCGGCTTCTCATAGGGCCGCAGCCAAATGATCGCCCGGTTCTCCCGCGTCTTGTTGCCATAGAACGAGAACCCCTCGCCCTTCTTGACGTAGGGATCCGAGCCCTCGCGATAACGCCAGCGAGTTTCACGACCGTCAACCACCGGCCAGCGCAGACCATGGGCCTGCTTGAGGTGATCGTAGCTCGCCAGATCCTTGCCCACCCCGAGGGTGAACTCACGATGCTCCTCGAACAACCCCCGGGCCTGCTCCTCCTCGGTGACCCACGGGAACTGCTTGGTGAAGCCCATCTTGCGCGCCACCGCCACCACCTGCCAGGAATCCGGCCGGCTCTCCCCCGGCCCGGACACCAGCTTGTTCCACTGCTGGGTGCGGCGCTCGCTGTTGCCGAACACCCCCTCGCGCTCCACCCAACAGGAGGAGGGCATCACCAGGTCGGCGATCTCCGTGGTTGGTGTCGGGTACATGTCCGAGACGATGACAAAGGGCTTCTTCTCCTTGATGCCCTTCAAGAACTTGTCCCGGTCCGGGAGGGTGACCATGGGATTCGTGGTCTGGATCCAGACCGCCTTGATGCGCCCCTCCTTGAGCCCACGGAACATGGCGATAGTGTGGTTGCTCGGCTTGGCCGGGATGGTGCCCTCGGGCACGCCCCAGATCTTCTCCGCAAAGGCCCGGTGCTCCGCCTTCTTCACGTTGCGACCGCCCGGCAGGGCGTGGGTCAAGGTACCGACCTCGCGCACCGTGCCGCAGGCGCTCGGTTGGCCGGTGAGGGAGAAGGGACCGTTGCCCGGCTCGCTGATCTTCCCGGTCAACAGGTGGATGTTGTAGACCAACTGGTTCGCCCAGGTGCCGCGGGTGTGTTGATTGAAGCCCATGCACCACAGGCTGACCACCTTCTTGCGCGGGTCGCCGTAGAGCTTGGCGAGCTCGCGAATCTGCGCCGCCGGCACGCCGCTGATCTTTTCGGCGTACTCCGGCGTGTACTCCTCGAGAAACTCTTTGTACGCCTCAAAGGTGGTCGGCGTGGCCGTGATCTTCGGCAGCGGCTCCCCCTCGAGACCGTAGCCGATGTTGGTGGCGCCGGCGTTAAAGGCCACGTGCTTGGCGACGAACTCCTCGTTGACCTGCCCGCGGCGCACGATCTCGTGGCAAATAGCGTTGGCGATGGCCAGGTCCGATTGCGGCCGGAATTCGAGGTAGTGGTCCGCCGCCTCGGTAGTCCGCGTCCGACGGGTGCCAATGTCGACGATCTTGACCCAGGGCGCCCGGCGGCGGCGCTCGGTGATCCGGGAGAACAAGACCGGATGCATCTCGGCCATGTTGTTGCCCCAGAGCACGAACACGTCGCCGTGCTCGAAGTCGTCGTAGCAACCCATCGGCTCGTCCTTGCCGAAGGTCTTGTAGAAGGCCACCACGGCGCTCGCC
>JAUUZB010000293.1 GCA_030590185.1 Deltaproteobacteria bacterium | reverse complement strand
GCATTCACCGACGTTTGCCCCGCCGGGGACTCGCCGTGCCTGGCGTGCATCTCGGACCTTCGGGCCCTCTGCGTGGATCGTGAACGCGGCGACCGCTGTGGCAATGCCGCCGCGCAAGAGGACTGGGCCTGCCGCGATGGGGACGAAGATTATTGCGAAGCGGGCGCAGACCCCTGCCTAGTCTGTACCTCCGAATCTGGACAGATGGGCTGCGCCGGTCTGCCGCGGGTCGTATTCTTGATGGGGATCGCCGCGTTGCTCGCTCTCGCCTCGACGAGAGGTCGCCGCCAACCCCCACGCTTCCGACGTCATGGGGGCTCACCGTGATCCCGTCGCTGGCGTTCTCTCACCGCTGCGCGCTCACGATCTTGGCGCTCTCGGTCGCACCCTCGTTGCCGGCCTGCAATTGCCCTGATGCTGACGGGGATGAGGTCTGCGATGCCGAAGACCTATGCCCAGGCCACGATGACAACCTCGACCCGGACGACGACGGTATCGCCTCGGGCTGTGACCTCTGCCTTGGCGACAACGACAGCGGCGATTCGGACGAGGACGGGATCTGCGACGCCGAGGACCTCTGTCCAGACTTCGACGATCGCATCGATGGCGACCAAGACGGCATACCTGACGGCTGTGACACTTGCTTCGACGCGGATAACGACGGCGCGTGTGTCGAGGAGGACTGTGACGATCTCCTTCCATCGCTCCAGGGCTGTACGTGCGCGGTTCTCGACGGCTTCGATGGCGCGGAGAAGATCGTGATCGACAGCGATGGGGGAAAGTGGTTCTCACATTGGCACTCCCTCTCGTACCTCGACGACAACGGGACACCGGCCGATGCTACCGATGACGTGGCGGTCAGCTTTTCAGCGGAGGATGGCGTGCCCTATGGGCCGATCATCGACATCGCCGCGGGCAACGACGGCGGGCTTTGGTTCATTGCGGGCAGGGAGTTGTACTTCCTCGACCACGGGGGCACACCGGCCGACAGAACTGACGATGTAATTGCCTTGGTCCGCACCGTCGGATGCACGGGAGAAGCGGACTCGGCGACACACATCGTTCTGGCGCCTGACGGGAGTATTTGGATCGGCATGAGTTGTGGCGTGTTTCGTCTCGATGACAGTGGTACGCCGACCGATGGATCCGATGATCACCTAGCCCAATTCACCTGTGAAGGTGCCTTGGCCGGGCGAGGCGTGATGAGCATTGCTTTTGAGCCCGCCGGTGGTGTCTGGGTCGGAACCTGGAATGGAGCGCTATTCCTCGACGTCGGCGTCACACCCACCCACGTGTGGGACGGTCCATGTACGAATTTTGAGGAGCGCGACGGTCTGGTGGCAACACCCGTTGATGACATCGCCATCGACGCCGATGGGAACAAGTGGTTCGTGAGCGACAGCCACCTGTCCTTCCTAGACGACGGCGATACTCCGGGCGAAAAGGACAACGACACCTGGATCGCATTCGGCCTCCACGACTCGCGGTTGGCCAACGACTTTTCTGCGATGGCCATCGACGACGCGGGCCGGAAGTGGTTCGCCGCGGATCTTGGGGAAGACATCGTCATGTTCGATGACAACGCCACCCCGGTTCTCAAACGAGATGACAATTGGGTGAGCATGATGGAACGGTGCGGTGGCGACGGCTTCGGATACGCAATGTTCCAAACCATCGCCATCACCTACACGGGTACGTTCACAGAGATCTGGGCCACTGGGGACGGCCCCCTCATTCATATTGCGGTCGAATGAGCCCCCTTGACCCCAACAACCGCTTAGGGGTACCCCACGTCCTATGTCGGACTCGCAGTTGGAGTTGCACTTACCCCTGCTGATCGCCGCGGTCATCGCGGTCGGCGTCGGTATCTTCATCCTGGTCGCCTCGCGCTTCCTCGGCCCGAGGAACCCAAACCCCATCAAGAACGAAGCCTTCGAGTGCGGCAACCCGAGCTCCGGCAGTGCGCGTCAGCCGTTCAACGCGCGGTTCTTCATGGTCGCGATTCTGTTTCTGATCTTCGACATCGAAGCAGTGTTCATCTACCCCTGGGCCGTAACCTTCAGCGACGCCGCCAAGGGAAAGCAGCCGGCGGTGAGCGCCCAACTCGCCGTGGTCGAGATGGTGGTCTTCGTGGCGATCATCCTGGTCGGCCTGATCTACGCTTGGCGCAAGGGCGCCCTCGAGTGGGGCCCCAAGCAGGTCACCCAGCTCGAGCGCGAGCAGGCAGCGGAGTGAGTCATGGCTGACGAGGAACAACTACTCGACGGCGCCGTCCTGACCACCACCCGCGACGCCTCGGAACACTGGCTCAAGGGTCTCATCGAGCGCGGCCTGCAAAAGCCGATCAACTGGAGTCGCAAGTACTCGCTGTTCCAGTACCCCTTCGTCACCGCCTGCTGCGCCATGGAGTTCATGTCGGTGATGGGGCCGCGCTACGACCTGGCGCGCTTCGGCGCCGAGTTCCCGCGCTTCTCTCCGCGCCAGGCAGATCTATTGTGGATCGTCGGCACCATCTCGCACAAACAGGCGCCGATCCTGCGGCGCGTTTGGCAGCAGATGGCGGAGCCGAAATGGTCGCTGGCCTTTGGCGTCTGCGCCTCCACCGGCGGCTTCTACGACAACTACGCAACGGTCCAGGGCGCCGACCGGGTCATCCCGATCGACGTCTACGTACCCGGCTGCCCACCCCGCCCCGAGCAGGTGCTGGACGGTATGCTGCTCCTTCAGAACAAGATCGCCAAAGAACGCGGCGGCATTATCGGTTGATTGGTTGAGGCGAAGATGGCTGAGGTCGTACTGAACCGCCTGCGTCGCAAGTTTGGCGACGCTATCCTCGAGACCCACGCCGAGCACGGCAATGAAACCGCCGTGGTCGCCACCGACAGGCTGGTCGAGATCGCCACCTTCCTGCGGGACGACCCCGAGCTCGAGCTCGACATGCCGATCGACTGCACCGGCGTCGACTGGTACGAGAAACGCGAGCCGCGCTTCGACGTCATCTACCACCTCTACTCCGTCGCCCGCCGACACCGGGTGCGGCTCAAGGTGCACGTGGCGGTCGAAGATCCGACCTGCCCATCCCTAACGCCGGTCTGGCCGGGCATGAACTGGCACGAGCGCGAATGTTGGGACATGTACGGCATCCGGTTCGCCGGTCATCCCAACCTCGCCCGGGTGCTGCTCTACGAGGAATTCGAGGGTCACCCGCTGCGCAAGGACTACCCCATCGACCGGCGTCAGCCCCTGGTCGAGCTGCGGGAGGTCACGGCCGAGCCGACTCAACGCCACGCGCCGGTCGAGAAGCTGAACGAGCCCTAGCGCGAGTCTTGGCGCCGGAGGCGGCCCTGTCTCTGGAACGAGACACTGATTTGACCTGATTCCAGCCACTTGCGATGGTCCGGTTCTTGCTCTCTTTTGAGTTGGAAGAGTCTGCCATGCTGTAGCGCAACGCCAACCTCGGACCGTTCATCGCGGCCATCATGGCCGTTCTGGCGATCGGGCTCGCGCCTGGGTGCGGGATTGGGACCTGGCCGACGCCGGATGCCACGGGCACCGGGGGCTCAGGTGGTACGGGCGGAAGCGGGGCCGGAGGGTCCGGCGCCGGAGGATTGGGCGGCACGGGGGGTACGGGCACCGGCGGCATGGGCGGGACCGGCGGAACCGGCGGCATGGGCGGAGCCGGCGGAACCGGCGGCGTGGCCCTGGTCTGCGGCAACGACGCCCTCGACCCGGGCGAACAGTGTGACACGACCGCCCTGCGCGGCTTCGACTGCTGGGACCTCGGACACCCGGGCGGCACCCTCGCCTGCACCGCGGCTTGCACCTTTGACACCGGCGGCTGCGAGGTTCGGCCGGAATGCGGCAACGGCATCATCGATGGCGCCGAGTCCTGCGAGCCCTCCGACCTCGGCGGCTGGGACTGCGCTACCGCCGGCTTTGACGACGGGACCCTGGCCTGTGGCCTGCCGGGGGAACCGGGGGCGTGCGAATTCGACCTCTCCGAATGCACCGGCACCGGCCCGGTGTGCGGCAACGACCAGATCGACGGCGCCGAGCCATGTGACGGCCTCGACCTCGGCGGCGTCGAGTGCGCCGACCTCGGCCTCGGCTACACCGGCGGCATCCTCGGTTGCGGACTCTATTGCACCCTCGATCTCACCAGTTGCCTCGGCGGGCTGATCACCTGCGGCGATGGCGTCATCGCCGGGGCCGAGGACTGCGAGAACACCTACCTCGCGGGCGAGACCTGCGAGAGCCTCGGTTTCGACAGCGGTACCCTGGGCTGCGCCGAGGCCACCTGCCGGTTCGATGCCACCGCCTGCCAGTTGTGCGGCAACAGCCGCCGCGAAGGGGACGAAGAGTGCGACAGCGACGACCTCGGCGACGCCACCTGCACGGACCTCGGCTTTGACAGCGGCACCCTAGCCTGCACCACGGCCTGCGAGCTCGATACCCTCGCCTGCGAGTAGAGACCTACTTTTTCTTTTTGGTCTTCGAGGCGACGTACTTGATCGCCTTGGCCACCGGCGCGAGGTCGGCGTCGCTGGCCTCGGCCACGGCGGTCAAGGGGAGCTCGCCGCGGGAGATCTGCGTCATGATGCCGGTGTTCTCATTGAGCCCGAGCAACGCCTTGCGCAGATCAGCCTTGGTCTTGGCGTCGAGGCCGCGCCGGACGATGATCATCTCCGCTGGGATCTCCTCGGTATAATCGAGCACCACGGTCGCGATCGCCTTGCCACGCTGGTTGCTCCACACGGCATCGCGGCAATCCTCGTAACAGCCGCCCGCATCGACGATGCCGTCCTTGACCGCCGCCGCTACCTTGGAGTGGCTACCCAACCACTTGATGGTGACGTTCTTGCCCGGGATCAGCCCGGCCTTGAGCAGCGCCTGTTGGGGGTAGAGGCCGCCGGAGGTCGACTTGGGCGAGACCAGGCCGACCGTCTTGCCTTTGAGATCGCCGAGCTTCTTGAGCCGGCTGGCACGCATGGCGAAGATCAGCCCGAGGTAGGTCGGCGTGCCCTGACGCTCGAGGGTGACCAGCGGCTCGTAGACCTTCTTGACCTCGTTGCAGACCAGCGGCCCGGCGTTGGCGATGTCGTATTTGCCGGCCTTGAGCGCCTTCTCGAACTGGGCATAGGAGGGCTCGCTCGCCAGATCGATCTCCGCCTTGACCATGTCCCGCAGGTAGATGCCCAGGGGCTGCCAGCGATCGGTGGAGCCGTCCCCCGAGGGCGCCCGGCCGAGGATCAGCTTTTTTTCGTAGGTCTGAGCCACGGCGGCGGCGCCCCCCTCGTCGAGTCCTGGCGGGACCGCGATGCCGGTGGCCTTGGAGATCGCCTCCTCGATGGTGCGTTGGAGATCCGGCGCGATGCCCCGGTGTTGGAAAGCGATGTTACCGGCGCTGTTGATCAGCAAGACGTGGGGGAGCTGCGCCGCGCCGTACCGCCGAGAGAGCAGGCCAAAGGAGTCCGGGACCACGCGCCAGGGCATGTTGGCCTGGGCGGCGAAGGGCTTGAGCTCCTTGGGGCCTTGGGAGAGACCAATGTAGATCACCTCGACACCCTTGGCCGCCCAACGGGCGTGGACCCGCTTGACGATGGGGATCTCTTTTTTGCAGGGCTCGCACCAGGTGGCGAAAAAGACGATGAAGACCGCCTTCTTGGGTTCGGTGGCCGAGGGGCCCGTGTGGTGGGCCAGGGAGAAGACCTGACGGTCGAGGTCACGCATCGAAAAGGGCGGTGCGCGGTCCCCGATCTTGAGCAGCAGGTCGTCGGATCCGCCGCTGGACATCTGGGTGGCGAGGACGAGGAGTAGCGCGAGTGGCATCGTGTCTTCTCCGTGCAGTTTGCGGCCCTATAGCGGGGAATCGGGCGCCAGGGCAACGGTATGGGCAGTTGACTCGAAGACCGGGTGGGGCTAGCAACCCCGCAGAGGGCGAGACATCCCGGAGGAAGGCAGCAACTCGATGGCCGACATAGCCCACGACCTCCCCACTAAGAACGTCGAAATCAACATGGGTCCCTCCCACCCGGCCATGCACGGGACGGTGCGGATCTTGGTGGAGCTCGACGG
>JAUUZB010001043.1 GCA_030590185.1 Deltaproteobacteria bacterium | reverse complement strand
CGCCTTTGGCACCACCGAGAACGCCGTGGAAGCGATGCGGCTCGGGGCCTACGACTATCAGGTCAAGCCGGTGAAGGTGGATGAGATCCGGGCCCTGTCGCAAAAGGCCCTGGAGAAGGTCCACCTCATCCGGGACAACCGCGAGCTGTCGGCGCAGCTACAACGCCGCTACGGCTTGACCATCATCGTGGGCAAGAGCTCGCGGATGATGGAGGTCGCCTCATTGATCGAACGGGTCGCGCCGACTCGCACCAACGTTCTGGTCGAGGGGGAGAGCGGCACTGGCAAGGAGTTGGTGGCGCGCAGCATTCACGAGGGCAGTGCCCGGTCCCGGGGACCGTTCGTGGCGATCAACTGCGGCGCCATCCCGGAGACGCTGATCGAGGCGGAGCTCTTCGGTCACGTGGCGGGTGCCTTCACCGGCGCCGTCCGTGCCCGCCGTGGCCTGTTCGAGGCTGCCAACGGTGGCACCCTACTGCTCGATGAGATCAGCGAGCTGCCGTCCCAGGTGCAGGTCAAGCTCCTGCGGGTGCTTCAGGAACGCGCCGTGCGGCGGGTGGGCGAGGACCGCGAGCGGAGCGTCGACGTTCGTATCGTGGCCGCCACCAACCGGGACCTCCAGGCGGAGGTGGCCCGCAAGACGTTTCGGGAGGACCTCTTTTATCGCTTGAACGTCGTGCGCATCCGGGTTCCCCCCTTGCGTGAGCGGGTCGAGGACATCCCGCTGCTGGCGCGTAGGTTCATCGAGTCCTACGGCGCCGAGTCGACCAAGGAGATCACCGGGATCTCCGATGAGGCGATGCGGGCCCTGACCTCCTTTTCATTTCCGGGCAACGTGCGCGAGCTCGAGAACTACATCGAGCGCGCCGTGGCCCTGGCCCCGGGGCCGATCATCGAGCTCGCTGATCTGCCCCGCGAGGTGCGCGAGTCCTCCGGCCCGCCGTTTCACGATCTGCTCGCCTTCCCCGACGGCGGTGTCGACCTCGAGGATACCCTGCGCGAGATCGAACGCCGGTTCGTGGCCGCGGCCCTGCAGCGGGCCGACGGCGTTAAGACCCGCGCCGCGGAGTTGCTCGGACTAAAATATCGGGTCTTCCGTTATCGACTGGAGAAGCTCAGTGTGGAGGAGGGGGAGGAGCCCGACGACGATGCGACGGGGTCGAACGTCCCCTGACCGCGCTGCCCTCAACCGTGGCGCGCCACTCGATCCATCAGCTCGGCGGCACCCCGGGCGACTTCAATCGCGGCGAGCTCTGCTATCGCCTGCTCGTTGCGGGGGGAGTCCGGCTCAACGCGGCCATGTTCGATCGCTTCCCCTAGGGCTCGGACCATGCCCTCCTCGTCGCCCGGCTCGATGAGTCGGGCTCCACCACAGCGCTGCAGGAGGTCGCGGCAGTCACCCGCGGGTACGGCCGCGAGGATCGGCCGGCGGCTCGCCAGGTACTCGAAGACCTTGGCCGTTAGGTGCCAGTGGGCCCCTGGGGCGACGCTCAAGAAGAGCAGATCGGCGCGGCGCATCGCCTGAATCGCCTCCGCATGGGTGACGTAGCCCTCGAAGGACATCAACTGTCGAGATTCGCCGAGCTGGTCGCGGACGTACCTGGCGCTGGCCAGATCGGCACCACCGAGTACTCGGACCCGCAGTCGGTCACGGGCGTTCGGGTAGCGCAGTAGGGCGCCTCGCAAGCCCTGCACGATCGGCGCCGGGGGCGTGGCGCGGCTGTCAAAGGTGCCGACGAACAGGATCTCGAAGGTGGAACGTTCAGGCGGTGTGAGCGTCCCTGCGAATTCCTGTGCGTCGAAGGTGTTGTGCAGTTGGTGCAGCTTGCCGCGCAACTCCGGGTGGCGTTGGTTGAGGATGCGTTGCATTCCGGGCGAGGCGAGGGTGATGGCATCAGCGTGGGCCAAGACGGCGCCCTCCATCCTGGCGTCCAAGAACCGCCGGGCGCCCCTGTCCTGTCCGCGAAACGGCAGGCCCACCCAGGGATCCGCGAAATCCGCGATCCATGGCATCCTCCGCCGATGTCTCACCACCAGGCCCGCCAGGTGACAGGAGTAGGGAAAGGAGGCGGTCAACAGCAGGTCGAAGCTGTGATCCCTGGTGAGGCGCAGGGCGGTGTGCGCCGCCGCCGTCGACCAGAGGAGGTGCTCGTCGGGGACCGCCACCACGTCCCGTAAGCGCGCTCCCCAACGGACGACGGTGGTCAACCAACTGGGGCTCCCCTCCGGGTCCTTGACGCGTCGGCGGAGTCCCTCCAGGGTGCGGCCCCTGTGGGGCCAGCCTACGCGGGTGGTCTCGAGTGCTGCGACCTCCTCGAGCAGGGCCGGGTCCGCGAACCAACCGGAACGGCCACGGGGCGCGATGACCCGCGGCTCCCAGCCGAAGCGCGGAAGGTGCTTGAGGAGCTTGACCATGCGCAGGGCTCCACCGCCTCCTGCGGGCGGGAAGACGCCGGCGATCACTAGCAGTCTCTTGGGTGGCGTTGCGATGGTCACAGCTCGCACGGTTCAGTCGATAGAGAGATGCCTGCCTTCCTACAGCGAGCCAGCGCTCGCCTCAATGCTTGCGCCGGCGGCGGCGGTCGGGCACACAGGGTGAGTATCCAGGAGGTCGGTGTGCCGGAGCTTGGTCACCTCATCTCGCGGGGAGCCCGATGGGCGGTGGTGCTCACTGGAATTCTCGCTTTCCCACGGTTGGTTGCCGCCCAGGCCTTCATCGAGGTCAGCGGCGCTGCCGGCCTCGCCACCGGCGGCGACAAGAGCGGTGGCGTGGCCTGGGGTGACTATGACGGCGACGGCTGCCTCGACCTCGCGGTCACCACCTCGACCGGAGCGGTGGTCTACAACCAAGCGAT
>JAUUZB010000019.1 GCA_030590185.1 Deltaproteobacteria bacterium | reverse complement strand
TCGGCGCAGGGGTCGGCGGCGCCGGCATCCTGGTCGCGGGGATCGGCGGTGGCGTCACCGGTAGTCAGGCGGTCTCCCTACGCGGCGAGATCAGCCCTGCAACCCACACGCAAGTCGCGGCCCTGGAGCAACAGACTGAGGCCGAGGGCATGGCTGGCACCTCGACGGCATTGTTCGTGGTGGGCGCGGTGGTGGCCGCGGCCGGCGCGGCGCTCGCCATCGTCGATCTGTTCGTCCTGCAACCTACGCCGACCACCTCGGCGGGGAGTACCTCCGCGGCGGCGACGACTGCCTTCGAATTCTAGGGGGCGCCCCGGCGCCGGTCCGGTTTTTTACAGAGTTCCTAGCGAGCCGCTGAGCGCGACCCAGCCAGTGTCCTGGGTGGCCGCGGCGTCGGTGAGGCCCCAGACGGTGCCACTCGGGAGGCCGGCGGTGCCGCTCAGGTCGAAGGAGGGGAGCTGGACCACGCTGAGCGCCTCACCGAGCAGGCCGGTGAGCGCCTCGGAGAGTGTCTCGGCGAGCCGTTCACCGAGGAGCTGTCCGTAGGTGTAGTCGTCGATCTGGTGGATCTCGACGAAGATCTGCGGCTCCGGATCGAGGCTGATGCGTACCGCGTTGACATCGTGATCAGCGCTGACCGCGGCGCCGGCCACCAGGCTCAAGGTCATGCTGAGCGACACGAACTGCGGCGGCGCGTCCGGGTTGCCGAGCAGGGCGTTGATGTCGACGCTGCCTTCGACCTGGAGGTCGCCGAGCCCGATCTCGAACAGGTTGCCGTTGCGGCCCGGCATCAGGACCGGGGGCAGCCCGGCGTACACCGAGATGTCGACCCCCTCCGGGACGAGCGGCAGCGCGGCGGCCACGTCCGGGATGTCGAGGGCACCGCCGTACCAAACCGCCCACAGGGCTTGGTTCAGGGCGTCTTCGTTGACCGCCACGCCAAAGGAGGTGGCGGCGGAGTCGAAGGTGGGGGTTGGGCCGACGCTGGCGCGGATGGCGCCGCGGGCGATGGCGGGGATCCCAGGGCCGCGGCTGAGGGGATAAACTTGGCTGCTCAGGCCGAGCAGGGTCGAGCCCGGGACGGTGTTGTCGGCGTGGCAGACGCTCGGCATGGGTAGCCCAACCGAGGGGCCGCAGAAGGCGAGGTTCGAGAGGTGAGCGGCGACGCCGAGCTGCGTGTTGATCGGGGCGGGCAGCGCCACGGTGGTGTCGATCGAGACGTCAGCGAGGATGTCGGTGAGCAGGGGCGGGACCATCTCGGCGATCGCGCTCTCGACCTCACGCTCCACCATATCTTCGGCGGCGCCGATGATCAGATCCACGATGGTGTCGCAGGCCCAGTCCATCATCCCACAATCCATGTCGATGTAGAGACCGTCGACGACGAAGTCGATGCTCTCGACGCTGGCGGCGACCCGGCCATCGACGAGGTTGGCGCCCACCACTCCGGCGGCCGCGAGGTGGTCGAACCCCACCCAGGCGTCGACCGTGAACTCATCGATGGTCGGCGCACCGAGCGCGCATTGAATGACCTCGACGTCGACCTGCAGCGGGAAGTCGAAATTGTCGACGCGTACGGCGAAGTCGACGCCGCCGCCGACGAAGGAGAGATTGTCGACGAAGGGGTCGATGTTGACCAGGCGTCCGGCGTTCGGGTGGCGCAGGGCCAGGTGACCGGTGCTCGCGAAGGTCGGGCCGGGAAAGCCGGTGCAGTCGTCGCGGGGCTCATTCGAGCTCAGCTCCGCGCCGGGGACCAACATGCCGTTGAAAGCGTAGTCGGAGAGGATGTATTGACCGACGCTGGCCAGATCGTCGAGGTCGCTGCGGTCGCCGTCGTCGACCAGGGACTGGCTGACCTGGGCGGCCAGGGCGCTCGGCACGACGGCGGCGGGATTGGCGGAGGTCGCGGCCGCGTAGTAGCTCGGGCTGCGCAGGAAGGGCACGGTCACGTAGGCGACGTTGCCACAGGCGTCCTCGGCGTGACCGGAGACCACCGACAGGCCCCAGCGGCTGTCGTGGGTGGTGTTGAAGGTCTCCTCGAGACCGTCGCCGCTGACCGGCTGCTCGACGCCGTCGATGACGAGGGCGGTGATCGAGGAAGCCTCGTCCTGGACCGAGCCGGTGACGGTGATCGCTTGGTCGGCCATGGTGCCGACCTGCAGGGTCTGGCCGCGGATGGGACTGGTGATCGCGAAGACCGGCGGGGTGGCGTCGACGCGAATGTTGAACTGTACCGGCTCGATGGTGTTCTGGGGATCGACCTCGCCGAGCAGGCTGACGGTCACCTGGTACGTGCCGTCCACGGTGAAGCGGAAGCCGGTGCCGGTGGTGCCGAGCACGCCGGTGCTCGGTTGGATGTCGACGTCGATCTCGGTGCCGTTGACCAGGTTGCCCACGGCGTCCTCGACTTGGTAGTTGATCGCCAATCGATCGGTCTGGCCAAAGCAGTCTTGTTCGGGGGGCTCGACCGTCCACTGGGCGGGGAGATAGGCGCTCACCTCGATCTCGACGCCGATCGGATCGACCGCCTCGCCATCGGCGGTGCGACAGGCCACGTGCAGGCTGCCGGCCACGGCCGGCGTGATCTCGACTTGGTCGCCATCGACCACGAGGCTCTCGACCGCCGGGTGGGTGTCGACGCTGATGCCGGTGTCGACCACGTACAGGTCGCCGTCGCGCAACATCAGGCAGCGCACGGAGAAGCTCTCGCCGAGGGCGGTCTCGGTTTGGTTGGCCAGGGTCACGAGCTCGTAGGACGCTTCCTCCACGGTGATACCGGCCGAACGCTCGTAGGGCGTGACGTCGGCGGGCGCTGCACCACAGGCGGCGATGGCCAGGGTGGCTAGGAGGAGGAGAGGGTTGCTCTTAGACATGGCGGCGTCCAGGGTGGCCTTGATCGTAATCATACTATCGGGTTTTGGAGTGGCCGGTTGCCTGATTTCTCCTTTATTTTCAGGATCTTGCGACGCTTTGCGTCACTCCCTGGGTTTGTAAACAGCTTTGATTTCAGGTGGTTAGATACTGGACCGGATGCGTCCATAGAGATCGCACAGGCGATCGGCGTCCTTTCGCCATCCCCAGGGATCGTCCACGGCGTCTCGGCCGCGGTTCCCCATGGACTTGGCTAGGCTAGGCGTCTCGATGAGTTGAATGAGGGCGCGGGCGGCGTCCGGGGCGCTATCGGCGTTGAACACGACCCCGGCGCCGGTCTCCTTCAGAATGCGGGCGAGGGGCGGGCAGCTGCTGGCCACCACCGGTTTGCCGTGGGCGAGGTATTGGAACAGCTTGTGGGGCACCGTGGTGTTGGTGTGCTCGAGGTTCCGGTGGGGAACCAGGCAGGCCTGGCTCGCGGCGATGAAGCCGGGGATCTCCGGTCGCGGTCGCCAACCCAGGATCTCGACGTGACGCTCGACGCCCAACCGTTGCGCTAGGCGGGTGAGCCGCTCGCGCCACTCGGGGTTGGCGCCGACCACGAGGAGCAAGAAGCGCGGCTCAACGGCGGCGACCTCGGGGGTGGCGTGTAGGATCGTCTCGAGCCCGCGGGCGTGGTCCACGCTACCGGCGTAGAGCGCCACCCAGCGATGTTCATAGCCGGGGGTCGGGGTGGGCTCGGAGACCAGCGGCGGCTCGGTGTTCGAGACCAGGACTACTGCGTCGCGGGTCAACGGGTAGGCGCGCAGGCGCGCGGCCGCCTCGGGCACCACCACGATGACGGCGGCGCACAGCGGCAACAGCTCCGCCTCGATCCTACGCCAGCGCGCCGGATCCCAGACCGTGACAAAGGCGCGACGCTCGAGGCCGGTTAGGCCTGCCGCCACCGCTTCGAGATAGGCCGGCCAGTTTTCGTGGAGATCGGCCACCACCGGCAACCCCACGCCACGGGCCACCCGCAGCGCCGTGGGCAGGGCGAGCAGATCGTGGACGTGCAGGACCTGGGGCCGGAAGACGCGTAGGAAGCGCCGGATGGCGTCGCTCCAGGGCGCCGAGATGGCGTCGGCGTAAAAACGCAGCCCCTCGACGCCGGTGGCGCGGGCCCAAAAACGTGGATCGCGCCGGGCGCCGCGCAGGCCGGCGAGCAGCAGGCGGGGCTTGGGTCGCGGCCCGAGACCGGCGAGGGAGAGGATCGGTGCGTCGCAACGGTAGACCTCGACACCGACCGGCGCCGCGGCGCCCGAATCCAGGCTCTCATCACCGCCGGCGAGTAACGCGACGCGATGGCCGGCGTCGATCAGGGCGCGCGCTTCTTTGTCGACGCGGATGTCCGGCAGGGACGCGCGATCCGCGAGGACCATGCCGATGCGGAGGGGGGCCATGGGCTCAGACGCTCATAGCAGAAGCGGGGGCCCGGGATCACGTCGCAACAAATCGCTCAACTCCGGGCGTCCGATCGATTAGGCTGGCCCGACCGTGTCGCGCCTGCGCATCCTATTCATCACCGCCGCCTACCCCACCGCCGAGGAGCCGGTGCAATCGATCTTCGTGCGCGAGCACGCCCGGGCGGTGGCGCTGCACCACGACGTGGTCGTGATGCACGGTCCGCGGCTGCTGCCCAGCGTGACCTGGCGGCTCGAGGAGCAGCGCGATCCGGCCATCTGCGCTGGGCTGCGCACCTTCGACCTGTTTTACGGCGCCTCGCCGATCCCGATGACCCACTGGTTGATGTATCTGCACGCCGCGGCTCGCGCCCACGAGGGCTTGCTGCGCCGCGGTTTCGTGCCGCAGTTGGTCCACGCGAACATCTACAAGGCGGCGGTGCCGGGCGCCGTGATCGCCAAGCTCGCTGGCGTGCCGATGGTGCTCACCGAGCACGCCTCCGATTTTCCGCGCCGGTTGCTGACCCCGCGCCAACAGCTCGAGGCGAAGACCGGCTACGGTGGCGCGTCGGTGGTGATGCCGGTGAGCGCGGCGTTGCTCGATGGCATCAACCGCTACGATCTCTTCCCGCGCTACCAAATCGTGCCGAACGCGGTCGACACCGAGCTCTTTCGACCGCCAACCACGGCGCCGCGGGGCCGTAAGGCCCGGATCCTGTTCGTGGGCGGCATGGTGCCGGTCAAGGGTGTCGAAGGCCTGCTGCGCGCCGCCGCGCGGTTGCAGAAACAACGCCGCGATTGGGAGCTCGAGTTGGTCGGGGACGGTCCGCAGCGACAGATCTACACAGAGCTAGCGCAGGAGCTCGGACTCGCCGGGCGGGTGCGTTTCGTCGGCGCCCTATCCAAGCCCGAGGTCGCGCAGCGCATGCAGGGCGCTGATTTTCTGGTGCTCCCCAGTTTGTGGGAGAACCTGCCCTGCGTGGCGCTCGAGGCCGGTTGCTGCGGACTGCCGGTGGTCGGCACCCGGGTCGGTGGGATCCCAGAGGTGATCGGGCCCGACAACGGCATCCTGTGCACGCCCAGCGACCCAGGAGCGCTCGCCGCGGCCCTCAGCGACATGCTCGATCGACGCGGGAGCTTCGATCGCGACCGCCTGAGCACCCGCGCCCGCGGGCTGTACAGCCGGGAGACGGTTGGGGAGCAGATCGACCGCGTCTATCAGGAGGCGTTACGACGCGCCGAACAGGAGGAGTGAGGTGCTCGACACATCCGAGATCGAAGCCGCCCTCGCCGAGCGGAGCGAGCAGAACCCGGTGGAGTTGAGTCTGCACGTCGCCGCGGATCATCCCTTGAACGACCAGCTCGTGGGGCTCGCGGCCCAGCTCGAGGAGGTGGGCGGCGGCAGGGTGGTCGTGCGGCGGGAGCAGGAGGACGCCGAGCTGCCGGCCCGACCAGCGCTGGTGCTCCATGACGCGGGCCGACCCGTGATCCGTTACCTAGCGGCACCGGAGGGACCAGAGGCGGCGCCCTTCCTCGAGGCCGTGTGTCAAATAGGGACAGAGACACCGGCGGCCGAGGCGTGGCAGAAGCAGGTTGCCGAGCTCGCTGACCCGATCGAGGTGATCATCTTCATCGCCGCCGCCTGTCCCAACTGCCCGCACACCGTGCGCGCCGCCACCGGCTTGAGCCTGTTGAGCCCCGCGATCCGCACGACGGTGATCGACGCGCAGTTTTTTCCGGAGCTCGCCAAGTCCTTCGGCGCGCGGTCGGTGCCGCTGACCGTAGTGGATGGGGGGCTGTCGATCACCGGGGCCTGGCGCGGCTCGGAGCTGGCGGAGAAACTGCTGGCGCGGGGGACTCCGGCCTACGAGGCGGAGGTGTTCGCGTCGTTGATCACGGTGGGACGATTCGCGGACGCGGCGCAACGCCTGGTGGATGGCTCGGGTCGAGAGGCCTTCGCCGCCGGCTGGCGGGGCAGCGCCCTGTCGGAACGAATGGGCTTGATGATGGCGGCGGAGGCGGCCCTCGAGCTCGAGGTGGGAGCCCTGGACGAGTTGCTGCCCGCCCTAGTGGAGATCCTTGGGACCGACGGAGCCGACGCGGCCTTGCGCGGGGACACGGCGGATCTATTGGGCAAGATCGCGCTGCCCGGGGCGGTGGAGCCCCTGCGGGGATTGTTGGGCGACGCGAACCCCGACGTGGTCGAGATCGCCGAGGAGGCCCTCGAAGCGATCGCCGAGGCGGGGCGGAAGTAGGGCGTATCTGTACAGGAACTCTCGAGAGCCCGTCTGGCGCCGGCCGACCTGCGCAGTTGTACGATTTTTTGCGGTGTGCGCTCTGCCGGCTGGACTGCTACATTATGGGCGTCCACCCCAACCGGGAGAGGGGCAGCCGGCTGGATGTCCAGATCTGTCGTCATCGGGCTACTCGTCGCGGCTGCGCTCTTGCCTGGCTGCCGCTGCTCCACTTCGCCTGCCGCTGACGGCGATATCGCTATCGCCGGGATCGATCCCGCGGTCGCCGTGGTCGGGGAGCGGGCCGAGGTCGAAATCACGGGGGAGGGTTTCATCGTCCCGATCCAAGTCAATCTCGACGGCAGCGTCGCCGAGGTCGGCGAGATCTCGGTGACCCTGGGTGCAGTGGCGCTCGAAGATGTCGTCGTCCACGACCCGACGCGGATCACCGCGGTGGTGCCTGACACGCTCGAGGTGGGTACCCACGGCCTGACGGTGGTGCTCTCCGAAGATCTGTCGGTGTCGGCGGTGGACATCTTCGAGGTGGTGGCGCCGGTGACCGCGACCCTATCCATGACGCCGGACATCGCCCTCGGTGAGACGACGTCGCTCACGTTAGAAGTGCAGTCGCGCTCCGTCTCGACCGCGACCGTCGCGGTCGAGGGCGACGTAACCACTGCCCCGGCCGGGATCCTGACCGTGGCCGGGCCGCTCACGCTGCCGGCAGAGGTGGCAGCGGGCGAGACCGTGTCGACGGCGACCAGCGTGCAGGAGACCCGCGGCACGCCGATCGCCGAGCTGGTGGATCTCACCCTCGAGGTGCGTTGGACCATGCACGGGTTGAGCGGGTTGGTGCCGGCCACGACCCGTGTCGAGGTGCTGACGGTGTCGATCTGCACCGACGCCTCCGAGTGCATCAATCCGTGCTACAGCGTCTACTCCTGCGAGGCCGGCCGGTGCAGCTATGGCGCGGCGGATAAGGACAGCGACGGCGATGGCTATGTCGACGCGGCCTGCAACGGTGGGGATGACTGCAACGACAATCCGACCGACTGCGGCGTGGACTGCAACCCGGGCCTCGCCGGCGCCGACATCTGCGACGGTACGGACAACGATTGTGACGGCGATGTCGACGAAGATCCCCAGGCCTCCTGGTACCTAGACGCCGACGGGGATGGTTACGGCGATCCGGCCGCGGCCCAGGGCGGGTGCGCGCAACCCGCGGGGACCGTGAGCAACGGCACGGATTGCGCTGACACGCCCGGGAGCGATCCGAATTGCGGCGGCCTGCCCGGTGACCAATGCCACCCCGGCCTCGCCGGCTCCGACATCTGCGATGGCATCAACAACGACTGCGACGCCGACATCGATGAGGACTCGGACCTGACCTGGTACGCCGACGTGGATGGGGACGGTTTTGGCGACCCAGCCGCGGGCCAGGTGGTCTGCGCGCAACCGGCGGGGCACGTCGCGAACAGCGGCGACTGCGCCGAGATCGACGGCCCGGACCCGAGCTGCAACGGCCTGCCCGGCTCGAGTTGTCATCCGGGCTTGGCCGGAATGGACGTCTGCGACGGCGCCAACAACGATTGCGATCTCTCCCTCGACGAGGATCCGGACCTGGCCTGGTACGCTGACGCGGACGGCGACGGTTACGGCAACCCGGGGGCAATGGTCTCCGCCTGCACGCCACCGGCGGGCCACGTCGCGGACGGCTCCGACTGCGCCGACACCAACGGGCCGGATCCGAATTGTAACGGTTTGAACGGTGCGTCGTGTCATCCGGGCCTCGCCGGCGCAGACCTGTGTGACGGCGCGGACAATGACTGCGACACGTTGATAGATGAAGATGGCGGCACCACCTGGTACGCCGACGCGGACGGCGACGGCTATGGTGACGCGGGCGCGACCCAGGATGCCTGGAGTCAACCCGCGGGCTACGTGGCGGATGACACCGACTGCGCGGATGTACCGCTGTCGGATCCGAATTGCGGCGGTCTCCCCGGCGCGCAATGCAACCCCGGCCTCGCCGGCTCGGACATCTGTGACGGCGCCAACAACGACTGCGACGGCGCGACCGATGAAGACTCCAACCTCACCTGGTACGAGGATGCGGACGCCGACGGCTATGGAAACGCCGCGGTCTCCCTGGTGGTCTGCGGGCAACCCGCCGGTCATGTCGCGGACGACACCGACTGCGCGGATGCACCGGTGGCGGATCCCGCCTGTGGCGGTCTCGATGGCAACCAGTGCAACCCGGGCTTCGACGGCTCAGACGGTTGCGACGGCGCCAACAATGACTGTGACGGCCTGACCGATGAGGATCCGGATCTGCTCTGGTACGCGGACGACGACAATGACACCTACGGCAACCCGGGCGCGCCCCAGGCGGCGTGCACGGCGCCCGGCGGGTACGTGGCGGACGACACCGATTGCGCCGACACCCCGGTGAGCGACCCGGCCTGCGGCAACCAGGACGGCTCCCTGTGCAACCCGGGTCTGGATGGGGCGGACGTCTGTGACAACGCCAACAATGACTGCGACGGCCTGACCGACGAGGACTCCGATGTCACCTGGTATGAGGACGCGGATGGTGACGGCTATGGCAACGTCGCCGTCTTTCAGGTGGTCTGCGTCCAGCCGGCGGGCTACGTCGCCGATGCCACCGATTGCGCGGACGTCGATGGGGCCGACCCCAACTGCAACGATCTCCACGGCTCCCTGTGCAACCCGGGCCGGGCCGGCAGCGACGGCTGTGATCTCGCCGACAACGACTGCGACACGGAGGTCGACGAAGACAGCGCGATCTCCTGGTACCGCGATGTCGACGGCGACACCCATGGCGACGCCGGCGACACGCTGACGGATTGTGCGCAGCCGGTGGGCTACGTGCCGGATAATAGTGATTGCGACGACACCAACAGCTATTGCTTTGCGGCGGGCTGCGTAGACGCCGACAGCGACGGGGTGTGCGTGGAGCAGGATTGCGACGATGACCCGATCACGGGCCCGACCTGTGACGGCGTGGTCACGGGTGTCTGCGCGACCTTCTGTGCCGACACGGACAGCGACACCTACGGCACCATCGGCACGAGCGCGTCGCGTTGCGTGGCGCCCGTCGGTTTCGTCAGCGACTGCACCGATTGCAACGACGGCAACCCATATTGTTACACCACGCCCTGCCTCGACGCCGACAGCGACGGCGTATGCGTCGAGGAGGACTGCGACGACGACGCGGTCACCGGTCCGAGCTGCGACGGCGTGGTGGGGGGGGCCTGCTCGGTCTTTTGCCCCGACGGCGACAGCGACACCTTCGGCGACAACGGCAGCAGCGTCTCGCGCTGCGTGGCGCCCGTGGGTCACGTGTTGGACTGCAGCGACTGCGACGATGGCAACGCCTACTGTTACGCCGCGCCGTGCACCGACGCGGACGGCGACAGCACCTGCGTGGAGCAGGATTGCGATGATGATCCGGTCACCGGCGGGGGCTGCGACGGGGTGGGGGTAGGTGCCTGCACGAGCTTCTGCGCCGATACGGATATCGACACCCGGGGGGACGCCGGCGCTACCGCCTCGAGATGCGTCGCGCCCGGGGGCTACGTGTTCGACTGCAGCGACTGCGACGATGGCAACGAGTGGTGTTACGCTGCCGGCTGCATCGACGCCGATGCGGACGGGGTGTGCGCCGAAGCGGACTGCGACGACGACCCGGCCACCGGCCCTACCTGTGACGGCGTGGTGGTCGGCAGCTGCGCGACCTTCTTTGCCGACACGGACGGTGACGGCTTCGGCAACCTCGCGTCGAGCACCAGCCGCTGCGCGCCGCCGGTCGGCTACGTGGGCAACAACAGCGACTGCAACGACTCCAATATCTATTGTTACGCCGCCGGGTGCACCGATGGTGACCTCGATGGGATCTGCGTCGAGGAGGACTGCGACGACGATCCGGTAACCGGCCCCACCTGCGATGGCGTGGTCAGCGGTGCCTGCACGACTTTTTGTGCCGATACGGACAGCGACACCTTCGGCGACGGCGGCACGACCGCGTCACGCTGCATGGCGCCCGGGGGGTTTGTCAGCGATTGCAGCGATTGCGACGACGGCAACACTTTTTGTTATGTCGCCGGCTGCACGGACGCCGACGGCGACAGTATCTGCGTCGAGGAGGATTGCGACGACGATCCGGTAACGGGACCGACGTGCGACGGCGTGGTGACCGGGGCCTGCGTGACGTACTGCGCGGATACCGACGGCGACACCTACGGCGACAGCGGCGCGAGCGCCTCTCGCTGCGTCGCGCCCGGAGGGTACGTCAGCGACTGCAGCGACTGCGATGATGGCAACGCCTACTGCTATACGGCCCCCTGTACGGACGCCGACGTCGACGGGGTCTGCGTCGAGGAGGACTGCGACGATGCGGGGCCTTGCGGTGATCTCTGCGCGCCGACGATCAGTGAGACCGGGGGTAACTGCTCCGACACCTGGGACAACGACTGCGACGGCGATATCGACGGCGCCGACAGCGGTTGCTCGGCGTGTCCTCCGGCGAGCACTGGCTGGCGCAACCAGACCAACAACGCGGCCGACACCGGCGGCGACGGCGATGGCTTCGAGGTCACGCCCACCGAGGCGTATACCGATGGCGTCGACGAGGCCGGCAACATCAACGGCATGGGGGATCGCCACCAATTCTATGACTATGGCTTCGGCGTCCCCGCGGGCTGCGACGTGCAGGGGATCACGGTTCGCATGGACTGGCGGCTCGAGTCGGTGAACGGCGCCAACTCCATGGCGGTGGAGCTGTCCGGGGACGGCGGTGCCACCTGGACCGCGCAGAATATCGACAACCAAGAGGGGCTCCCCGAGCACACGGTGCTCTTCGGCGGCGCCTACGACAACTGGGGGCGCACCTGGATATCCGACGAGCTCTCGGACGCCACCTTCCGGGTCCGGGTCACGAGCAACTCGGACGCCAACCCGAGGGATTTCTTCCTCGATTGGATTCCGGTCGACGTCAACTTCGGTCCGACGCCGGTGTGGCAGAACACCGGTTGGGTGAGCCCCACGGCCAACAGCGCGCTGCAAGGAGGCAACAACGACGGGTTTGAGATCCAGCCAGACGACGCCATGACGGACGGTGGCGGCTTCGCCCAAGACGTCAATGACGGGTGGGCCACCGTCGCTGCGTGCGACGGCGACGGCCACGACCTCCACGGGTTCTACAACTTCGGCTTCGGCCTGCCGGCGGGATCGACCATTGGTGAAATCGAGGTCCGCACGGATGTCTGGGCGGACGCCATCGACTCGGACCCCTTCTTGTGCATCTCGCTGTCGTGGGACGGCGGCGCCTCGTGGACGTTCCCCAAGGTGACGCCTTTGTTGACCCCGACAGAGGTGTCGTACGTCGTGGGCACCGGGGAGGGTTGGGGCCACAACTTCGTGGAGGGCGAGCTGACGGACGCGAATTTCCAAGTGCGCCTGAGACCGACCGCCAACACTCAGTGGCGGGATTATTCCCTCGACTGGGTCGCCGTGCGATTGGACTACTTCTAGTAGCGTGTAGGCGCACCAAGGGGGCGTGACGACCCTCCCCGTCATTCGATCCCCTCCAGGCGCTGCTGCCCCCCACAGCCAGGTGCGACCCGTCTTCGTGCTGAGAAACGCATCGCGTCTCCCCCGCAGGAGAGCTTTTAGATCATCGTGATGCGGATCATCTGCACCGGGGTCTTGGGGAGGTCGTTGCCATCGGTCGGTGTGGTGTTGATGGCCGTGACCACATCCATGCCGCTGGTGACCTTGCCGAAGACCGGGTGCTTGGACTGCCCGGGCGTGAAGTAGTCCAGGAAGTCGTTGTGTATTGTGTTGATGAAGAACTGGGAGCTGCCCGAGTTGGGCCCGGCGTTGGCCATCGATAGGGTGCCAGGCTCGTTCGAGATCCGGTGCTCCGCCGGGTGCTCATCTTTGATTCGGCCGTGGGGCGAATCGCCGGTGCCCGCCCGGGGGCTGTTCGGGTCCTTGCTGTGGGGACAGCCGAACTGGTTCATGAAGTTGGCGATGACCCGGTGGAAGTGGAGGCCGCCGTAGAAGCCGTCGTTGACCAGGCGCACGAAGTTGCCGCCCGTGATCGGCATCTCGTCCACGAAGATCTCGGCCTCAAACTCTCCCAAGGATGTTTCGAATTTTGCGGTGGGGTTTGTCATGCCCCGCACCTAGCGCGGGCCGGAGACTTCATCAAGCGGTGTGAGCCGATGCACCTCAGGACATCACGGATGACGGCAGCTCACGAATCAGCGAACGAGGTGGCTGGCGTCACCAGCATTTTTCCCGTAAGAGCCCGGCCATGCATCTCTCCAAAACCCTGATCGTCACCCAGCGCGCCGACCCGGCGGACGCTGAGGTCCCCAGCCACCGC
>JAUUZB010000423.1 GCA_030590185.1 Deltaproteobacteria bacterium | reverse complement strand
GTCGTGTTGGAGAGGCCGAGGCGGCTGTGCCAGGCGGTGTCAGAGGACACGCCGATCAACGGGCCCTCGCGCGGGGTGACGTTCCACTGCCAGAAATGGAAGCTGAGCCAACCGATCGGGATGAGGGCAATGGCGACCAGCGCCAGGATGACGCGTTTTCTCTTCATGGCGTGAGGCGCGGCGGCCCGGGAGCTCAGGCACAGCATAGTCCCTTCCCCGGCGGGGCCAACCCACTTTCTCGCCGCAGGGCCGGCGAGTATACATATCCAGCCAACCGTGCTTCTCTGCCCCCTCAGGAGGACGCCCATGAAAACTCTGGCGCTCACACTCGCCGCACTCACCCTTACCGCCTGCTACTCCGGCGGCGAGCCCCTCCTGGGCTTTGGGACCCGTGCCGAGGGGGACGGCCCGAACGTCGTCTGGGACGTTGATGCCAAGCCCTTGCCCGAGATCCCCTTCCCCAACGACGTCGCCACCCGCACCGATCTGAGCTCGGCCACCGGCCGCCGGGTAAACGCCTCGCGCGCGGCCGACACCTCCTTCGAGCGCCGTTTGCGCGATTACCTCTCCGAGCTCGATGGTTTCGGCACCTTCGCGGCGACCTGGATCCAGTTCGATGCCCGCCTCGACCTGGCCAACATCGCCCTGCGCCAGACCGGCGACGCCAATTTCGACGACGACGTGGTGTTCCTGGTCGACGTCACCCCAGACAGCCCGACCTACGGCGAGCTCCAAGTCCTCGACTTCGGCGGCGGCTCCTACCCGGTCACCGTCGAGAAAACCGACCGCTACTTTGAAAACGACCCACGCAGCCTGGCGAGCAACATCATCTACGACACCTACGACGAGGACATCGACGGCGACGGCAACTTCGATGTTTGGGAAGACGCCGACCAGGACGGCAGGCTGGACACGGACGAGGACAGCAACGGCAACGGCGAGCTCGACGAGGGCGAGGACCTCGACGGCGACGGCCACCTCGACGTCAATGAGGACCTCGACGACGACGGCCGCCTCGACGTCGATGAGGACAGCGACGGCGACGGCGTCTTCGACGTCCCCAACCTGTGGGGCTCCGTCATCGAGGGATCCGTGGAGCTGCCCAATCATCCGAACCACCCGGGGCACCCGAACCATCCATTCTTCGATCTGATCACCTTCTACGAGCTGGAGAGCAACACCCTCGTCTTCCGCCCCATGGTGCCGCTGCGCGAGCAAACCACCTACGCGGTGGTGATCACCAAGGAACTGGTGGGCGAAAACGGCGACGCGGTGCGCTCGCCCTGGGAGTACGTCCACCACCTGCAACAAATCGAGACCGTGGCGCCAATCTTTGAGGACGGCGTGTTGTCGGATTATGTCGACAACGACAACGTCGCCTTCGCCTGGAGCTTCACCACCCAGAGCACCACCACCGATCTGGTCCGCCTGCGCGAGGGGCTGCACGGCATCGGGCCGCTCGCTCACCTGGCGGACACCTACCCGGCGGTCATCGAACAGATCGTGCCGATCGACGACGACCTGGGCAACGAGGCCTTTCTGCTGCGCCCGGATCAACTCGTCGAGGCGCTCGCGGTCGTCTTCGAGAACATCGACGTCGGCGGCTTTGACGCGGAGCAGATCCAACCGCTGCTCGACACCTACGGCGCGGTCGACTACATGATCGCCGGCGACTACGGTTCCCTCGACCTGGTCGATGTGGCGGGCGGCGTGTTCGATCTCGACACCGCCGCCGGCATCGGCAAGCACCAGGCGGAGTCGCGCCGCTTCATCCTAATCGTCCCGAAGCGCGCCCATGGTCAGGCGCCCTTCCCGGTGGCGCTCTATTGCCACGGCTACACCTCCCTGAAGCTCGAGGCGCTCGCCTTCGCCGGCATCCTCGCCAAGTTCGGCATCGCCACCTTTGTCATCGACGCCTACGGCCACGGCATCCCGCTCGGCCCGGAGTTCGACCCGATCATCGATCTGATGCTCAACGAGTACGGCGGCGAGAGCCTGCGCATCTTCTACGATGCGATCAAGGTCGACCGCGCCCGCGATCTCAACGGCGACGGCATCGTCGACGTGGGCGGCGATTTCTGGACCAACGACACCTTCCACACCCGCGACATCGTCCGCCAGACCGTGGTCGATTACCTGCAGGCGATCCGCGTGCTCCAGTCCTTCGACGGCACCACCGAGTGGAATGTCACCCTCACCGACGACGGCACCGACACCCACCTCGCCGGTGACTTCAACAACGACGGCATGCCGGACGTGGGCGGGCCGGACAACGACTACTTCGCCATGGGCACGTCGATGGGCGGCATCCTCTCCTCGATCATCGGCGCCCTCGACCCAGCGATCGTGGCGGCGGCGCCGGTCTCCTCGGGCGGTGGCCTGCTCGAGATCGGACTACGCACCGACCTCACCAACGTGCAGCGGGCGGTGATCCTGCCGATGCTCGGACCGATGGTGATCACCGAGCCCCACGGTCGCAACCCGGATCTCATGTGGGTCAACTGGTTGGTCAACGACGTCTTCAGCAAGAAGATCATGAAGATCGGCATCGTCGGCGATGAAATATTCGACGACGAAGGCGATCTGGTGGGCGTCGAGAACGAGGTCCGACCGGGCGACGTCTTCCGGGTCAACAACCTCACCAACGGTCTCGTGGACGAGGTGGTCGTCGACAGCCAGCGTCGGGTGCGGGCCCACATCGCCTCCGACAAGGGCGATGTCGTCACCATCGAGGTCTACCGCCCCGACGGCAAGGGTGCGCCGATGTTTGCGGGCAGCAAGATCAAGGCCGGCGCCACCCGAACCAAAATCCTCGACACCTTCGAGCCGATCATGGAGGACCGGTTCTTCCAAACCGTGGAACACGAGGGTGGCGATCAACTGGTGGCGATCCAGGAAGGCCTCGGCTACCGCCGCAACACCCCGAGCTTCCGCCGCCTGCTCGCCATCTCCCAAATCATCCTGGAGCCGGCGGATCCGGTCAATTGGGCCCCTCGCTACAGCGACCCCCTCGACGTCCAGCCCGAGGGCAAGAAGCCCTGCAACGTGCTCTACGTGGTCACCATGGGCGACATGACCGTGCCGACCTCCACCGGCATCGCCCTCGGCCGCGCCGCCGGGGTGATCGGTTTCCGCGAGGATGACCCGCGCTGGGGCGTCAGCGAGAACCAGTTGTTGATCAACAACCACGTCACCGAGGGGATCGAGCAGCTCGACTACTTCCGGAGCGACTGTTGCCACGCCCACTGCGGCCGGGTGAACTTTGACATCGACGACCTGTCCGACGGCCGCCAAAGCTCCGACCTGCCACGACTGGCGAGCGTCGTCACGCCGGAGGAGGTCAACTACTGCGGCGAGCCGGCCTGGAGCTGCGACGGTGTAGTCTGCGAGCCCCAGGTCCCGCTGCGCGCCTCGGTGCCCAACGTCGACGGCTACAACGCCGTGCGTTTCCCAGCGGTCAAGGCCACGGGCATGCACGCCATCGACCTGCCGAACCCAGATCTAGAGTTCGACATAAACATGTTCACCATCAACCAGATCGGTCTGTTCTTGAGCTCCCGCGGGACCGTGCTCTCGGACCACCCCTGCCTGGCGCGCAACGATTGCCGCGACTGCATCGAGGGCGGCGTCGAGGGCGACCCGGACAACCCGGTCAGGATGAGCTGTCCGACCATCCCAGCGCCGACCGCGCTGCCGTTCGAGTTCCCACCGCCAGGCTCAGGGGAGTAACCCAGGCGAGCGTGGATCTCTTTCCGAATCCGCCGCGCGGCTTCCCGGGACGCCGGGCGATCCGCGTGCTGCTGCGCAGCGGCCATCTCCTGACGACCGGGGTGTTGGTCGGGGGCCACATCTTCGCCCAGTCCGAGGAGGTGTTGATCCCATGGCTGGTAGCCGCGGTCACCACCGGCGGCTTGATGCTCGCCATCGGCCTGCACTCGAGCCTGGCGTTGATGTTCGAGACGCGGGGAATGATCATCCTGACCAAGATGCTGCTGGTGGCGTTGGTGCCGGTCTTCTGGGACGAGCGGATCTGGCTATTGATCACGGTGATCATCATCGGCGGCGTCGGCAGTCACGCCTCGCGCGGCATCCGACACCGGGTGCTGTTCCTCAGGGACCGGGTAATCCCGGACGAAAGCAAGGGCTGAGAACGAGGGGACTAACGCGTCCGCACCGGCTCCGGCAACAAACCGCTGCGCACCAGGTCCCGCTCCGGTAGGTCGGTGACCACCGAGTAGACCAACCCGTCGCGCTGCCAGCGCATGGCCGTGAAGCCCCGCACCCGCTTGACCAGCACCTTCTGGTTACCGACTCGATAAAACGGCCCGCCCCTCATGATGCCGCCGGGCGAGCTCTCGTAGACGAAGACCGACAGCTGGCCACGCGGCGTCTGGTAGCGCACGTAGGCCGTGTCGCGGTTGTTGAACTGGGTGACCCGCCCCCCGAAGCGCACCGGCACCACGTTCGCCGTCCGCTCGGTCGTCGCGGCCAGGTGGGGCAGCTGGACCGCGAAGGGCAGCTTGCCGGTGAAGAACTGCCGCACCTTCTCCACGTCGTCGGTCTCCATCATCACCGGCAAGTTGCGGGCATGGAAGGCGGCCGCTTCGATGAGCTCGTCCGACTCACCCGGGCTGGCGCCCTTCCATAGGAACGCCAACAAAATCGCGGCCGCGGCCACCGCGGGCCAGCGACGCACCCAGGGACTCGAGCGGCGGCGCTCATGGACCATCGCCTCGTTGAGCCGGCGGCGCAGGCGCGCCGGTGCGGTCATGGAGCTCGCCGCCCGCCGCAGGGCCAGCCGCAACCGGCCCTCCGATTCGAGCAGCGCGCGGCAGGCGCCGCAGCCCTCGAGGTGAGACTCCATCTCGAGGGCCTGCTCCGGGTCGAGCTCGTCGTCCAGGAACCAGGCGATCGAACGCTGCGTCTCTTCGCAGGAAAGGTCGTTCCAACGTTGGTCCATGATCAGGCCCTGCGTCGCCGGTAGCGGTTGAGATCCACGACTGGATTCGTACCCGCATCGTCGGGCGCCGCGGCCGGCTCGGCCTGCGGCGGATCGGGCTCGGCGGTCCGTT
>JAUUZB010000155.1 GCA_030590185.1 Deltaproteobacteria bacterium | reverse complement strand
TCGCGCACGGTCCGGTAGACGTCGACCCGCGGATCCTCGGGATCCGTTACTCTCTGCACCCCCGTCACCTCGTCCGCCGCACCCATGGGGCCCTTGAATCACTGCTCTTGGAGCGCGGCAAGCCGTGCCACAACCTTCTCGCCCAACCCCGTGGGGGTACTGGCTAACGAACGCTCAGGTCAGCCTGAGTCATTCCCGGCGTTGGCGTCACGAAACACCGCAGCCAGGAGCTCTGACAACTCCTCCAGGCTCAACGGCTTGCGCACCACGCCCAAGGCGCCCTTGCTGAGCACCTGGTCTGTGTCTTCGCTCTTACCGTGACCCGTACAAATGAGCACCCGAGCGTCCGGATCGATCTCCTTGAGCTTCTCGAAGCACTCAGCACCGTCCATGACCGGCATGGAGAGATCGAGAATGACGAGGTCAATGTCGTTGGCGTTCTTTCGATAGAGGTCCAGTGCAGACGATCCGCTATCGGCTACGATCACATCGTAGCCGATCACCTCGAGCATGCGGGTTCCCGCCACCCGGATCATCGCTTCGTCATCAACGAGCAGGATTTTGGCCTCGGGCTCGGCCAATCCTACCTGCGGCGCTCGTTGCGCTCCTCGCGCCTCTTGCACGACCTGCGCATCCACCGCGGGCAGCCAGATGTTAACCGCCGTGCCTCGCCCCGGGGCGCTATCGAGCACGATCGCGCCGCCGTGGTTCTCCACGACGCCAAACACCATGGACAACCCGAGCCCGGTTCCCCGACCCAAGGCCTTGGTGGTGAAGAAGGGCTCGAACGCCTTGTGGCACGTTTGCTCGTCCATCCCAGAACCGTCGTCGGTGACCTGCAGCTTGACGTAGTTGCCTGCCTCGAGGTCCGCTACGGCCCCCGTGCCCAGCACCTCATTGCTCGTTGCGATCGTGATGGTGCCCGCACCGTCGAGTGCGTCGTTCGCGTTCAAGCACAGGTTCATCAGGGCCTGCATGATCTGGACAGCATCACACTCTATATTAGAGAGCTCGCCAGCCAAGATCCTGTTGATCACGACCTTCTTGGGGAGCGATTGATTGAGGATCTGGGCGACCTCGTCTACCGTGGCGTTTAGCGAGACTATTTGCTTGTGGTACTTGCCCTTGCGGGCAAAGCCGAGGAGGTTCTCGACCAGCGCCCTGCCTCGCCGCGCGGCAGATACGATCTTGTTGATGTCTTGGAGCTTGGCGTCCTTCGGCCCCATCTCTGCTTCGAGGACTGTGCCCAGACCGATCACCACGGCCAGCACGTTGTTCATGTCGTGGGCGACGCCGCCCGCGAGGGTGCCCATGGCTTCCATCTTCTGCGCATGCAAGAGCTGCTCCTGCAGCTGTTGTCGCTGGGAGACATCACGGAAGATGCTCTGGAGTAGCTCTTGATCACCGATCAAGGTGGTCGCGGAGCTGATCTCGACCGACACCCGCCGGCCGGAGCCCGTGACCACCTCTGCCGGCTCGGTAACGGTGCGGGATGAGCTGAGCTGCCGCTCAAAAAGCTCCACGTAGCGCGCCGTTTCGTCCGGCGGATGAAGACTGGTCTGCGGGTGCCCAATGATCTCGCTTCGACTCTTCTCGAGCAGCACCTCCGCAGCCTTGTTGCAGTTGACGATCTGGCCCGAGTCGACAGCGACCCAGAAAATCGCATCGACCGCGTTGTCAAACGCCAGCCGAAACCGGCCCTCGCTGCGCTGGAGACTCCTCTCAACGGCGAGCTGCCGCTCGGCAATCCTCCCCAGACGCATGGCGACGGCGTCGATCAACGCCTTTTCCTCGGCTTGGAACGGAGTGCCGGAGTCGGGTGGCGGCGATCCTTTACAGAAGACCTGCACGCGTCCTACCGTGTCGCCGTCGACGGCGATCTGGGCGCTTTGAACGTGCGGGCTCTCGGCGAAGGTGTCCGAGAGATACTCCTGGCCCCGGTATTCGATACGCGCGCAAGTCATCTCCTGACATCGCCACGAGCCAGGGAGCAAGCCGACGACACCCTGCAGGATGCTATCGAGCCCGGTTCCATTGTCTTCGGCCAGGCGGTCGATGCCGTATAGGCAGCTGAGCTCCTTGACGCGCTCCTGCAGTTGAGCGCCCGTATTGCGGAGCGCCTCCGACGTGGCCAGCAACTCCCGTTGCGCCCGGTGGAGATTGAGATGGGTGTTGACTCTGGCGACCACCTCGGCGGACTCGAACGGCTTGGTGATGAAATCGGCGCCACCCACCTCCAGGGCTTTGACCTTCCGCTCGATCACCCCATGGGCGCTGATGAAGACAACCGGGAGCTCCCGGGTTGCGGGATCATCCTTGAGGCGACGACACACCTCAATGCCGTCGATACCGGGCAGCTGGACATCCAGCAGGATTAGATCGGGCGCCTTGGCGCGTGCGCTGCGCAAGGCCAACTCACCATCGCTCGCCGGCCGGACTCGGTGGCCCGCCTTGGTGAGAATCTCCGAGAGGAGCTTGAGGTCGGAGGGCGAGTCCTCGACCACTAGGATCTCCGCAGCCGGAGGATGTTCTGGGCTGTCCGGGCTCACGGGGACGGGTTCTCCGACAGGTTGTCCAGTGCCGCCAGGATCTTCTTGTACGCGAGCTCCTCGACCATGCGGCGCAGGCTCTGGGCAATCTCGGGGTCGTGATCGGCAATCGTCCCGGCCGCGCTCATACACATCTCCGCGTCCAACAGTACCGCAGCCTCACGAAGGGTGTCGATGAGATTGGGCGGGATCTCCCTGAGGCGGTCCTCGTCCAGGTCGTTGTCGCCGACGCCAGGGGCCTGCACCTGCAGGTCTGAGCGCAGAAACTGGACCCCCAGGTGCCGGGTCAGGGCCTCGAAGAGCTCCGAGTCCCGGAACGGTTTTCGAATGAGATCGTCGCATCCCGCCGCCAGGATCTCGAGACGCTCCTGTTCGAGGGCGTGCGCGGTGAGGGCGACAATCTTGGTGTCGGCGCTGGCATCCATCTCGCGGATGCGCCGGGTGGCTTCCTTGCCGTCCATCACCGGCATGCGGATATCCATCCAGATCAAGTGAGGCTGCCACTGCTCGAACAACTCCAGCGCCTCCTGCCCGTTGACGGCTTCGCGCAGCTCAAAACCGAGGGGCTCGAACAGGCTGTGTAGAAGGAGACGATTTGCCGGCTTGTCCTCAACGATGAGCAGGCGGAAGCGCGGTTGCCCCTCGACCAAGCCGATCACGTGGCCGGTCTGCACCGTAGCGGCGGCCGCTTCGGACGCGGTCGAGATGTGTACCGGGATCTCGAGGTTGAACACCGATCCCTCACCGGGTGTGCTCCTGACGCCGATCGTACCACCCATGACCTCGACGAACTGTTTGCAGATCGCCAGCCCCAACCCCGTTCCAGCCTCCGTGGCCGGCTGGCCACCGCTCTGGTGAAACGGAGCAAAGATCCGCTCGTGCTCCACCTCGGGGATGCCGATGCCCGAATCCTCAACCTCGAAGCGCAGGCGCCCCAAGCGCTGCGACTCCCCCCCCAGGCTCTCGGCCCTGAGAACTATCGTGCCGGTATCGGTGTACTTCACCGCGTTGGCGAGCAGGTTGATCAGGATCTGACGCAGCTTGCCCCGATCCGCGGTGATGTCGTGGGGAAGCCCTGGCGACAGGTCCAGCTCGAAACTCAGCCCCTTTGCCGCGGCACCGCCCGACAACAATGCTTCGACCTCGGCGAGCAGCTGCTGCAGATTGAAACTGGCGTCCTCCTTCACCATGTGACCCGCTTCGATCTTGGAGATGTCGAGCACGTTGTTGATCAGTTGCAGCAGGTCCTCGCCGCTGCTGGCGATGATCGTCAACCTCTCCGCCTGCTGAGCATTGACGTCGGGAGCCCTGCGCAGCAGGTTGGCGAAGCCGAGAATGGCGTTGAGCGGCGTGCGCAGCTCGTGGCTCATGTTGGCCAGGAACACGCTCTTGGCCTGATTCGCCGCCTCCGCTTCCTCCTTGGCGAAGGTCGCCTGCCTTCGGGCGCGATGCATCAAGCCGCTCATCAACGAGATCAATATTCCGTTGACGGAAAAGACAGCCAAACCCAACCAATCGCCGGGGTCATCGATGAAGGGGAGATCGGTGGGCGACCAAAACAGAACCGCGAGGACCGATAGGGTCGTCGCGAACAAACCGGCGGAGAAACCACCGAACAACGCGGTCGCCATCACGGCCGGGTAGAACGTGACCCAAGGGATCCGCATCTCCAACGCATCCAGGGGCCACTCCCGCAGGCCCGCGGCCGTGGCGATGGCAACCACACCGACGCCGACGCGAAGCAGGACGCGATCCCTGCCCCCGGACCAGAGACGCCCGATGTCAGATCCTGCGATCATTGAACCCGACGATCCCCCTCCCCAGTAGACGATGCCGCCTGCCTATCCGGGTTCAGCCACACCTAGGCACCCACCAGCCTACTCGCCGCGCCCGGCCATGACCATCGAAATCGCCCGAGCTGTTTGACCTTGACACGGGATAACGCGGTGCATAAATAGATATCGACGCACTGCGTAACCCACATTGTATGCAAACGTGAGGCGAGGTAGGATATGAGTTCTAAGTATATAATAGTTCTATCTTTCTCAACCATCTTCTCGATGGCCTGCGGAGGGGCTGCCCAGGTGCCGGCCTATGACGACGGCCTGGGCAATGACGCAGCGCAGTGTGAACAGGGGGCCTGTGTCCATTCCTACGAATGCCCGGTTGGTCAGATCTGCGGCGCGTCTGGCTGTTGCGAGGCGGCCGGCCTGGGGCCCCTCGAGTTCGGCCGACTCGAGTCCACCTGCGCCGACCAGGGATGCAGCTGTGACATCCTGCACGCGGGCGGGCAGACCACGCCCGGGGGCGTTCCGCACTTCGTGCTCAGCGACGGTGGGAGCCGGATCATCAAAGCGGTTCTCCAGATGGACGGCTCGGGACAGGTCGATCGAGATCTAGATCTCGGCCTCGCTGAGGCGACCTTCACCCTCGAGCTCACCGACGCCAGCGAGCCGACGAGCTTCACCATCGAAGGCTCCGTGGTCCAGGGTTCGGCCACCGCCGGTTCGGCCACCCTCATCGCACGCTTTGGCGACCTGGCCTTCTGCCACGCTCAGCTGGTCAACCTCGGCGCTCGACCGGAGCTGGACCAGGCGCGGGTGCACGTCTTTGACGCGGCCACGGGCCTCCCGATCCCGGGCGCCGTGGTCCTGCTCGACGCCGACCAGGATGGCATCGACGACGCCAACGCCGAGCCCACCGACGCCAACGGCGTGACCACCGGCGACCTACCGCTCGAGCGCGCCGGCCTAGACGTGAGCGTGTTCGCCGCCGGCTACGACTACCTCACCGTGCTCGGGCTCGCCCCGGAGCGCAACGAGATCGCCCTGCCGCTCAACCGCCGCCACGCCGAGCCGGTGGTGGCCGGCACCAGCGGCAAGATCGACTTCGACACCTACGCCCGTGAAGTGCTCGGCGGCTACGAGGGCTCGATCAGCATGGCCATGGTCGCCGCGAGCTTCCCCATGGCGTCGATGGTCAGCTTTGACCTCGGCGTGCTGCTCGGCGGCCCGGTGGTCGACCTCGACTGCGACGCCGGCGACCCCTGCTACACCTTCGACATCCCAGGCGTGCTCAACGAGGAGGTCGGGGCCTGGGGCGGCATGGTGCTCTCGCTCCCCACCAACGACCTCAAGCCGCACTTCGATGTCGTGGGCTCCCCGGGTCTGCGCCGGATGTGGAGCGTCGGCGGCCAGTGGGAGGTCGGTGACCTCGAGGAGCTGCTGGTCGAGGTGCTACTCCCCCCGAGCCCCGACTGCAGCTGCAACAGAGAGGCCACCTGCGAGCTCGACTGCTCCTGTGACGCCGACTGCCGCATCTCCATCGAGAGCCGCTTCTTCCGCGCCATCACCCCGCTGCTGAGCCGCGCCGCCTTTGGCGTCAGCCCGAGCCATGAGCTGGCGAGCGTCCCGTTGAGCGAGTGGAACGCCCACCTCGACAATCCCTACGGCGAGCGCCAGGCCAACCCGAGCTTCGCGATCTTTGACGACGCCGTGGAGGGCGCCGCCGCAGGCTCGGTGGTGCTCGACCGTCCCCTCGATAGCTTCAGCATCATCGCGGTACCGGCGCTCCCGCCAGACCCGGCCGGGGTTGGGCTCGGCACCATGGAGGGCATGTTCGTGGTCACCGGCGTCGAGTTGCCCGGGGTGGGCTTTGTGCCCTCCGGTCTCGGGACCGCCTTTGACTGCACCGACGACGTCTGCGCCGGTCACCAGCGCGATCCCTCCTCCACCGGCTACGACGGCCATATTAATGGTGCCGAAGTCTGCGTCGCCGACGCTGACGCGCGCGCCTGTCCCGAGGGCGTGCCCCCGGTGGTGGCGGATGGCCAGGTTGGCCTGTTCCACGCCCCGCAGATCGAACAGGGCCTCGGTGGCCAGCCGCGCACGGTGTTGCTCGCGGTGCCGGTCGATTCCTTTGAGAGCGACGCGGTGCGCGCCACCGCCATTCTCATCGATGGCGAGCTGCCCGCGGGTGATGTCGATTGGTCCGGTCTCGAGTTCCCCGGTTTTTCGAGCGCAGAGATCTCGGGTCGAGAGGTCTCGATGGTGGCGGGCGAAGGGGTCTCGGTGTCGCGGCTCGAGCTCAACAACGGCGACATCGGTTGGACCGTGCTGAGCGCCGACGACAGCGTCACCTGGCTGGCGCCGGCGGTACCGGCCGGGTTACCGGATCCCCTGGGCCAGGGAGCCGAGCTGACCCAGACCACCACCGGCTACGTGCTCGGTGGTGGCCAGAGCCTAGGAGAGTTGCTGGAGAACGACGGCAGCACGCTCGCTGACATCACCGACTATCTGGTCGGGTTCTCTACCGATTCATCCGATTTCCGTTCACCCTGAGCCGTCGACTGCATCCGTTCGCCCTGAGCCGTAGCCGGCGCGAGCCGGCTGCGTGTCGAAGGGCTGCGTGTCGAAGGGCTGCGTGTCGAAGGGCTGTCAGATACACAGCAACAACACGTTGGCATCCACCGCCCCCGTGAGGGTGGCTTCCACGTCGCCGATCGCCGAGACCACGTCGCCGAGCTGGGTCAACGCGCAGGCCGCGTCGGTGGCGTCGAGATCGTTGTCGGCCACGGCGTTGGCTACCCCGTCGATGTCGATGGCAAAGGTACCGAGACGGTCGAGCACCGCGGTGACTTCAACACTCGCGGCGATGATGCGAGCCATGCTGTGGGTAACCATGGCGACGTCGACCAGGCCGTCCGGATTCCCGGACCACGCGATCTGCGGCGGCTGACACTCGATCTCCGCCTCGGCGCGGGCCTGGAGCTGGGCCTCGCAGTCGGCGTCCACGTCCGGGACTTCGATGGTGCCCTCGCACTGCCCCTCACAATGGCCGTCACACTGGCCCTAGCATTGGGCATTGCAGGCGCCGGTGATCGCCTCAACGCAATCGCCGGTGCAGTAACCCAGGCACTCGCCACCGATGTCGACCTCGCAATAACCGGTGCAACCGCCGGTGCAGCTCCCGGCGCAGTTCCCGGTCGCTCCCAACACC